>JANNKG010000175.1:0-5163 GCA_031396185.1 Burkholderiales bacterium
GATCCGGTACACGCGCTTGTTGGGCGGGGAGACCTCGGCGCCCGCGCCGATGCCGCGGTTGTTGCGCTCCAACACCAGGAACTCGCTGTCATTCAGGGCGACGATGGCGGAGATGCCGCGTCCCTGGCTCGATCCGTCCATGCGATAGGCGAATTGCGCCACGGCAAGGCCGGTGTTCATATCGAACTTGACGATGCGGTTCGCGGTACCGCTGCTGCCGCCTTCGTCCAGCATCGCGCTCTGCAGCATCGCGTACGCGTATTTGCCATCGGGGCTCACGGCCAGGCCCTCGAAGCCACGGTTGGAGCGCTTGCCCGCGGGGTTGGTCGTGGGATCGGCGGCGTGGCTGGCTACGCCGGTGACGGCGTCGCGAGGAATGACATTCGCGGGCGTCTCGAACACGCGCACCAGCTCCCCGCGGCGGTTGAACTCGTACAGCGAGGGACCGTACTCGTCGGAGACGAGGAAGTGGCCGTTCTTCGGGCTCACCACGAAGCCCTCGGGGTCGAACGAGCTGCCGAGGATGTGCGAAGGATTGGGCGCCAGGCCGTTCAGGGTGCGCCGCGGGCCGCCGTCGGTGAACCTGACGGTCTCGACCACGCGGAAATTGGAGATCGCGCCGGTCACGGGATCGATGTCGAGGGTGAATCGCTGCACCCGCGTGTCGTAGGCGAGCGTGCCGCCACCCGGGCCACGGTCCGAAAGGCCCCACCACTCACCGCGCGCCGGATCGTAGTAGAGGTCGGAGAAGAACCCCACGCGGCCATTGTTGGCCGCCGTCCCATACTGGTCGCCGATGTCGCCGGGAATGGCGAGGCCATTCACGAACGCGGGGCCTGCGATGGCGGCGGAGGCCAGGAGACCGGCAAATGCGAGCGTCGCCCTGCGGAACATGGGAATCCTTTCGAAATATTGGGTGGGAGCGGCAATACGCATTTCGCCACGCCAATATTTCCAATCGACGACAGAGCGAGAAAAGGTCGGCTCGTGGGCTGTCATGCGCTCGACATCCTCGATGGTTACGGTATCGGCACATGAAGATGAAAAGCCACCACCACGTCCCGGTCTACCGCTACAAGAGCACCTGGCAGACGCCGCAATTTCTTCCTGAATGGGGCACGCTCGACGCGATCGGCATCCTCGACGGATGCATCCCGATCGGGCGCAGCGCCCGCCTTGTGCCGGTCGCCGAGCTGGACACCGACGGCTTCCTGCCCCTGGGGCTCACTCCGGACGATTTCGAGACCGCGGCCTGAGTCCTCTTCGACTAGCGCACAGGGTATTCGCGCCCGACCTCCTCCAGCCAGCGTAGCGCGTCGTCCCATCGCCTCCGCATGGACCGGCGAGGCAACGAACGCCGCTCGCGAATCCTCGTCGCGCCATGCGGTCAGCGTCCAGTAGTGGTCGCCCACGAGCTCGCGCCGGATCGACGTCGGCCCGCGAGACGGACACGGCGATGGGCGTGGCCGCAAGACTTCTGGGCGCTAGTCGAACGGTTTCAAGAGTGCATCCCAAACCGCGTTTTCCGTACGCCGATCCATAGCGCGATGTCTCTTTTTGTTTAGGGCGAGAATGTCGAAACCCAAAGGAGCCCCACCATGCCCAGCACGATCCGCTTGCACCGCGTCTTCAAGACCGCCCCCGAGCGCCTCTACAAGGCCTTCACCCACCCCGATGCGCTGGTGAAGTGGATGGCGCCGCACGGCTTCATCGCCAAGGTTCACAACATGGACCTGCGCAAGGGCGGAAGCTACCGGATGTCGTTCACCAACCTGGGAACGGGCTCCAGCCACTCTTTCGGTGGCGAGTATCTCGAGGTGGTCCCTAACCAGCGCCTGCGCCACACCGACAAGTTCGACGATCCCAACCTGCCCGGCACGATGACGGTGACCGTCGAGATCAAGAAGGTGATGGTCGGGGCCGAGCTCAACATTACGCAGGAAGGCGTGCCGGACGTGATTCCCGCGGAGGCTTGCTACTTGGGATGGGGTGAATCGCTCGAGCTACTCAAGCTGCTGGTGGAGCCGGAGATTCCGGACGGCGCGTAAGCTGCGCTACATTGAGCGCCCGTCGTAGGGAGTGATCTCGATCTTGTCGAGGTCTACCCCCTCGAGGCAGCGCAAGTTGATCGCGGCGCTCTTGTTACCCTTGGGGTCCGAACCCTCGCCGTGTGTGTGGATGCCGCACGTCGGGCAGAAGCGGTGCTTGATGACGTGCTTGTTGAAGGTGTAGTCGGTGAGCGCGTCTGCCCCTTTGGTGAATTGCAACTTGTCACCGCCCACGAACCAGAGCGGTGCGCCCTTGCGGTGGCAGATCGAGCAATTGCACATGATGACGCCCTTGATGTCGCCCTCGACTTCGAAGGCGACCGCGCCGCAATGACAGCTTCCCTTGTAGATCACTGTGAACCTCCGCTGCGTTTGGAGAACACGACGTGCGTCGCGCTCTCGGTGGGGACGTGCTCGGTGACATCGTAGCCGAGGCGCGGCAGGTCGAGCCCGCCCATGAGAGGGATGGGTTGCTGGGCGAGAGAGGGTCCGGCGTGAAGCAGGGCGAGCGATAGGGCGAGGGGTCGCAGCATGGGAGGCTCCCGGGGTGGCCTCCAATCCAACGCCGGCATGTCCCGGCGCTTGACTGCCGAGCCGCTGCTAGATCGAGCGTGCGTCAGGTCCGTCTCTGTCTTCGCGAAGCGGGGAGTGATACTGCAGGCCCCTCGGCCGGTTGAACCAGATCTCCGCCAGCACCAGGTTCGGTACCCAGCAGAGCCAGGCGATGGCCGGATAGGCGACCGCCATGTCGATGCCGGCCGCGAACGACGCAGGCAGCCAGATGCGCAGCGTGACGGCCGCGAACGTGAGCGCGAAGTTGCGGATCATCCAGCGGCGGTGCGTCAAGAAGTCCCGCGCGCGCACCGCCACGAATGCTTGCCATCCGGTGTAAAGCCAGAGGATCGCCAGCATCGCGAACCCGGTCTTGGCGACCGGCCCGCCCCACGCATGAAAGGCCATGTACAGGCCCGCGAGGCCGCCGACCACCACCCCAATGCCCAGGTAAAGCCGACCCATCCAGCGGTGCAGCGATGGGCGCCGCGCCCGCAGCCGTGAGGAGAACTGGAAGGGTCCCAGTGCCATCGCTACCGATGCGCCGAAGACGTGGGCATAGATCCCTGCGCGCTCGGTCTCGTAGGTAGCCCTCATCTCCGGGCTCACCAGGGCACCCACCGGCATGAAGCCGTAGACGCCGACGGCGTAGCCCGCCACGGCGAGCGACAGGAAGAGGAGCAGTCCGTAGGCGGCGAGTCGCATGGCGGGATTGTCGCAGAGACACCGGACTACCCCAAAGTGCGTTTTCCGCTCCCCTGATCCACTGGATCACCCCACTGATCCCCTGGATCAGGCGAATGAAATTGTCGTTTTTGAGAGGGCGCCTCCCCGCCCCTCAAGCAGCCACAGCCGCCTTGCGAATCGCCACGGGCGCCCGCAGCGCTTCCATCGCGGCATCGACGCCTCCCCGCACATGCGGCACGGCGGCATCAGCAAGCGCCAACTCGATCGAGGCGAGGGCGCCGAGCAGCATGGGTTCGTTCAGGTCGCCCATGTGGCCGATGCGGAACACCCGCCCCTGCAGCGCGGTCAAGCCGCGGCCAAGGTGCACGCCGTAGCGTTCCGACGCGATGGTGCGCACGCGATCGGCGTCGTGGCCGGCCGGCATCAGCACCGCGGTGAGTGAATCCGAGGCGGCATCGGGATCCAGCGAGTAGATTTCGACGCCGCCGCCCTGCCCCCAGTGGCGTACGCAGGCGCGCGTTGCGTTGGCCAGGCGGTGATGGCGGGCGAAGACGTTCTCCAGCCCTTCCTCCTCGATCATGTCGAGCGCCGCCTCGAGGCCGTAAAAGTGCGCGATGGGAGGCGTGCCGCAGAAGGCCACCTGGCGGCCGTTCTCGATCATCGGGCGCCAGTCCCAATAGCGGCGCGGGTTGCGCGCCGACTGGGCCGCCTCCCACGCGCGCGCGTTGATCGCGGTGAAGGCCATCCCCGGAGGCAGCATGAGGCCCTTCTGCGAGCCGCCGATGACCAGGTCCACGCCCCATTCATCCATGCGGAAATCGTACGAGGCGAGCGACGAGATGGTGTCGACGAGGTAGAGCGCCGGATGACCCACGCGGTTCATCGCCGCGCGCACCTCGGCCACGGGATGGCGCATGCCGGTCGCGGTCTCATTCTGGATGAGCAACACGGCCTTGATGGCTTGCTTCGTGTCGGCTGCCAGGTGCCGCGCGACCGCCTCCGGATCCACTGCGCGCCGCTCTGCGGTGGCCAAGGGCTCCACTTCCAGCCCGTAGGCGCGCGCCGTGTTCGACCAACGATCGGCGAAGAACCCCGTCTGGGGCACCAGCACCTTGTCGCCCGGCGAGAAGAGGTTCGCGATGCTCGCGTCCCATGCGCCGTTGCCGGATGCCGCGTAGGTGATTACGAAGCCCTGCTTCGTCTTCAGGATCGGCTTCATGCGCTCGAGCGACCGGTCGCGCAGCGCCACGAACTCCGGCCCGGTGAAGTCTACCGTCGGCCGCGCCATCGCCTGCAGCACCCGGTGCGGGATATTGGTGGGGCCGGGGTGCATGAAGAATTGCCAGCCGCGCGCGACGCTCATCGCCTTCTCCGTGGATTAACTCGGTCAAATGATACCGGCGCTACCCCGGCTGTCACTGCGGAGAAAAAAATACACCCGAGGGCAAGATTGCCCTTGCTGATGCGTGAGAAAGTCCTAAAAAAGCGCCGGCGCCATCACAACGACAATCGTCGTCGCGACCAGGCACACGAGCATCAGTTTTCTCATGGGCACCTCGACAAGAAAAAGGGGGCTCGCGCCCCCTGGGAGTGTTCCTCTGGAAGAAACCCTCAGTCCCAACTTAATGCACCACCCGTCTGGTACTCGATCACCCGCGTCTCGAAGAAGTTCTTTTCCTTCTTGAGGTCGATCAACTCGCTCATCCACGGGAAAGGGTTGGTCGCGCCCGGGAACAGCGGGTCCAGGCCGATCTGCTGCGCGCGGCGGTTGGCCACGAAGCGCAGGTATTCCTTGAACATGGGCGCGTTCAGGCCCAGCACGCCGCGCGGCATGGTGTCCTCCGCGTAGGCGTACTCGAGCTCGACCGCCTTGTGG
>JANNKG010000188.1:0-3248 GCA_031396185.1 Burkholderiales bacterium
GGTATTACGCCAAGGAACGGGTGGCCTGGGAGCTGGGACGCGAGGAGTTCACCTTCCTCGGCGGGCGCAGCCACCGCACCGGCGAGCGCTCCAGCATCACCGCCAACTCGATCATCGCGATCCGCGGCAAGGCGCTCGCGATCAAGGGTTTCAACCAGGTCCCGCCGCTCAACAACCGCGAGCTTTTCAACCGCGACAAGTTCATGTGCGCGTTCTGCGGCGGGGATTTCTCGCCTTACCGGCTCACCTGCGACCACATCCTGCCGATGTCGCGCGGCGGGCGCGACTCGTGGATGAACGTGGTGACCGCTTGCCGGGCCTGCAACCAGAGGAAAGGCAGCCGCACGCCGGAGGAGGCGCGCATGCAGTTGATCTACGCGCCCTACGTGCCGAACCGCGCGGAATTCCTGATCCTCGCCAACCGGCGCATCCTCGCCGACCAGATGGAATTCCTGCGCCAGCACGTCTCGGCGAATTCCCGCATCAGCCGCAACTAGGCCTCGAGACCTCCCAGCTTCAGCTCGCGTTGCAGCCAGTCGACGAACTGGCGCACCTCGGGTCGAGCCTGCGCGCCCTTCGCGAGTAACGCGTGGAAGGCACGTCCGACGCGTTGTGCCTGTCCGAAAAGCGGCACCAGGCGCTTGTCGCGAATGTACTGGTCCACCAGCGTCATCCGGCCGAGGGCGATGCCTTGCCCATGGAGCGCCGCCTGGATCACCTGGTCGTATTGATCCAGCGTGAGCGTGCTCTGCGGCACGAATTCCTCGATGCCGCGCGCCTCGAACCACGCCGCCCACGTCAACCAAGGCCAGCGGCCCGTGGGATCGTGCAAGTTGAGGAGCGCGTGGTGGCGGAGGTCCTCGGGTTTGGTGAGTGAGCGCTTGTGCACTTTCGCCTCCTTGGCATAACCCGGGGAGCAAACCACGGCGAGATGCTCGCCGACCAGGTGGGTCGCCCCCGGCGGGACCTGGTTCTGCGGGCAATCTCGAATTGCGATGTCGATGCCCTCGCGATCGATGTCCACAATCTCGTGGGTCGCGGCGATGCGCACGTCGACCCGCGGTTGCTCCCTGCGAAAGCGCGCCAGGCGCGGCACCAGCCAGATCGAGGCGAACGACACGGTGGTGGTGACGGTAAGTACGTGGCCGGTGCGCGACTCGCGCAGCCGCCGGGTGGCCTCGCGCACCTGGTCGAGGGCGAGGGCGACAGTTCGGTAGTACGCCTGGCCCGCCTCGGTGAGCGCCAGGGCCTTGTGGCGCCGCTCGAAGAGCGGCACGCCGACGAACTCCTCGAGGGCCTGGATCTGGCGGCTCACGGCCGACTGCGTGAGGAACAGCTCCGCCCCCGCGCGGGTAAAGCTCAGGTGGCGGGCGGAGGACTCGAACCCCCTAAGCAGATCGAGCGGGGGCAGCGGGCGGGTCGAGCTAACCATTCCTCAGCCTCATGCAGAACATGCGGGGATTTCGTTTGCCGGGCCTCTCTTGTGTCCACAGAATGCCAAGCATCGGGATGCCTGCATATTGCATGCATCCAGCGCATACCGCAAGGAGACCACCATGACCCTGAACCTCGACCGCCCTACCTTCACCCTCGATACCGGCCAGGTCGTAAGCCTCGACGACCTGGCGGGAACGCGCATCTCGGCGATCCTCGGCACCGTGTGGGTGACCTACGAGGACAACCGCAAGGACCTGGTCCTTGCGCCCGGCGAATCGCTGGTGATCGCCCAGGATGGCCGCACGGTCGTGCAGGCCTTGCAACCCGCCCTCGTGAACCTCCAATGAGAGCTCCCATGACCCCGAACGCGTCCTGGTATGCCGACGGCCTGCGCTGGATCGGCTCCCTTTTCACCGGCGCCGCCGATCACCTCGAACGCCCCTCGATCGCCCTCGCACCGCTGGAGCCGCGGCCCCAGTGCCTACCCGTCGAGGAAGCCCTGCTCGATGTGCGCCACCGCCTGCAAAACCGCCTCTAGCATTCCCGATCGAGGAGCATGGCGTCGCCGTAGCTGAAGAAGCGATAGCGCTGGGTGATGGCGTGGGCGTAGGCCTGGCGAATCGGTTCGACTCCCGCGAAAGCCGAGACCAGCATCAGCAGCGTCGAGCGCGGCAAGTGAAAATTGGTGACGAGCCGGTCGACCACGCGAAAAGGGAAGCCCGGCACGATGAACAAGCGAGTTTCCGCGCTTCCCGCCACGAACCCCGCCTCGCTTGCGGCGGCAGATTCGAGGGCGCGCAAGGAAGTCGTCCCCACCGCAACGACACGCCCGTTTTTTTCACGCGCCCGCGCGATCGCATCGACCGTCGCCTGCGGGATTGCGTACCGCTCGGCGTGCATGACGTGTCGCGAGATGTCATCGACACGCACCGGCTGAAACGTCCCCGCACCGACGTGCAGGGTGATCGTCGCGAAGGCCACGCCCTTTTCCTCGAGCGCGGCGATCAAGGCTTGGTCGAAATGCAGCCCCGCTGTCGGCGCTGCAACAGCCCCCGGCACCCGCGCGTACACCGTCTGGTAGCGGGCCTCATCCTCCCCCGCCGCCGCGTGGGTGATGTACGGCGGCAACGGCACCTCCCCTTCCCTTGCCAGGACCTCCAGGACGCCGGCGTCGAACCTCAATTCAAAGAACTCCTCGTGCCGTCCCAGCACTTCGGCCTCGACACCGTGGGAGCCCAGGATGAGTCGCCGGCCCGGCTTGGGGGGCTTGCTCGCGCGCACTTGTGCAAGCGCGCGATTCGCATCCAGCAAGCGCTCGACCAGCACCTCCACCTCGCCACCGCTGTCCTTATGGCCGCGTAGCCGCGCCTTGATGACGCGCGTGTCGTTCACCACCAGCACGTCGTTCGGATCGAGGAGCTGGAGGAGGTCGCGGAACTGGCGATCGCGCAGCGTCGGCCCGCTCGCGTCGACGTGCAACAACCGGCTCGCGGTGCGCTCGGCGGCGGGGTGCTGCGCGATCAGATCGGGCGGCAGGTCGTAGTCGAAGTCGGAGAGATGCACCGACCGATTATAATTTCGAGTTGACCCTCTCCCCGACCCTCTATCAGGGGAGAGGGAGAACAGGGCCGGGATGGCGGAATTGGTAGACGCACGGGACTCAAAATCCCGCGGTGGCAACACCATGGGGGTTCGATTCCCCCTCCCGGCACCAGCTTCGCACCCGACTCCCAAAGGTTTTTCTATGTTCGCAAACGTACATACTTTTCGCGGCAGACGGCGCAGGCTCGGCAGTCCACGCGCTTGCCGGA
>JANNKG010000242.1:0-3078 GCA_031396185.1 Burkholderiales bacterium
CGGGAACGAAGCAGCCACAGTCGTTTCCTTCAAGTGCCGAGGGTCAGGCTCGCCAAGAATTGTGGCTTGAGGGCCAGACTCTAAGGCCCGTTGGCATGTCCCCGCCGACGTTCCCTCTCTATGGCCTATCAAGTTCTCGCCCGCAAGTGGCGTCCCCGGGTCTTCGAGGAAATCGTCGGCCAGCCGCACGTCGTCACCGCGCTCGTCAACGCCCTCGACTCCAAGCGCCTGCATCACGCATACCTCTTCACCGGCACGCGCGGTGTGGGCAAGACCACCTTGGCCCGCATCCTCGCCAAGGCGATCAACTGCGAAACCGGCATCACCTCGAAGCCGTGCGGCAAGTGCAGCGCATGCACGGCGATCGATTCAGGTCGCTTCGTCGACCTGCTCGTGGTCGACGCCGCGACCAATACCAAGGTCGACGAGATGCGCGAGCTCCTCGATACGGCGCAATACATGCCCGTGGCCGGGCGCTTCAAGGTGTACATCATCGACGAAGTGCACATGCTCTCGCGGCACGCGTTCAACTCGATGCTGAAGACGCTCGAGGAGCCTCCCGAGCATGTGAAGTTCATCCTCGCGACCACCGATCCGCAGCGCCTTCCGGTCACGATCCTGTCGCGCTGCCTGCAGTTCAACCTCAAGCCGCTTTCGCCTTCCCTCATCGCCGGGCACCTCAAGCACGTGCTCGGGGCCGAGGGGGTTGCGTGCGAGGATGCGGCGCTGGCGCAGCTCGGCAAGGCGGCCGCGGGCAGCCTGCGCGACAGCCTGAGCCTCCTCGACCAGGCGATCGCCCACGGCGGCGGGCGGGTTACCGCTGTTCAGGTGGCCGCGATGCTGGGCTCGCTCGGCGGCGATCTTGTGTGGCCATTGCTCGAGCGCGTCGCCGATGGCGACGGCAAGGGTTTGATGCAGGAATCCGAGCGTATCGCGGCGCGCAGTGTTTCCTACGATGCGGCGCTGGAGGAGCTCGCCGCCATCCTGCACCGCGTGGCGGTGGCGCAGGCCGGCGCCAGCCCCCCAACGGACGAGCCCGATGCAGGACGCATCACCGCGCTCGCGGCGCGCCTCGACGCCGGGCGCGTGCAGGTGATGTACCAGGTGGCGCTGCTGGGCCGCCGTGACCTGAGCCTTGCGCCCGACGAGTTCGCGGGCTTCACCATGACGCTCTTGAGGATGCTTTCCTTCGCGCCGGCCTTGGACGCGCAGCGTACCTCCCGCGCGACTGCGCCCGCCCAGGCCCACCGGCCCGAGATCCGCCCCACGCCCGTGGCCCCGCCGATGCCCGCCGCGCGGGAGGCCATACCTGCTCCGGTCCCCGCGCCCCCGGCGAAGTCGGCGATCGCATTCGACGGCGACTGGCCCGGGCTGGTGGGACGATTGCAACTCACCGGCCTGGCGGGCATGGTGGCGCGGCATGGAGAGCTTGCCTCGTTCGACAACGGCAACTTCGAGCTGGTGGTTCCTGAAACCCACCGCATGTATGCGGAGAAGGCCTACCAGGACAAGCTCAAGGCAGAACTGCAGCAGCACTTTGGCCAGGCGGTCCGGCTGACGGTGCGCGTGGGGTCCACGGCGGGCATCAGCATGGCGGCGGCGCTGTCGCGCGAGGCGGCCAAGCGGCAGGCCAACGCGGCGGAGGCGATCGAAGAGGATCCCTTCGTGCGCGACCTGGTTCGCGACCTCGGCGCCGAAGTCGTTCCTTCTTCCATTCGGCCGGCGGAAGACGCCGCCGGCCCCACCAGCGAGAAAAAGGTGACGCGATGATGAAAGGCGGCCTCGGCCAGTTGATGAAGCAGGCGCAGCAGATGCAGGAGAACATGCGCAAGGCGCAGGAGGAGCTCGCGGCGATCGAGGTCGAGGGCCAGTCGGGCGCGGGACTCGTGAAGGTGCTCATGACGTGCAAATTCGCAGTGAAGCGCGTCACCATCGATCCGAGCCTCCTGGGCGAGGACAAGGACATGCTCGAAGACCTCGTGATGGCCGCGATGAACGACGCGGTCGCGAAAGCCGAAGCGACCACGCAGGCGAAGATGGCCGGGTTCGCCGCAGGGATGAACCTGCCGCCCGGCATGGGCTTGCCGTTCTAGGCCAGCGATGGAAAAGCCGGCCACGCTGGACGAGCTGATCCAGGCGCTGCGTTGCCTTCCGGGCGTGGGGCCGAAGTCGGCGCAACGCATGGCCTATCACCTGCTGCAGCGCGACGTGAAGGGCGCCGAGCGCCTGGCGGGTGCGCTAACCGGCGCGGTCGGTCGAATCCGCCACTGCACGCGTTGCAACACGTTCACCGAATCCGAAACCTGCTCACTCTGCGAATCCGCGCGCCGCGATGCCGCATTGCTTTGCGTGGTGGAAACGCCGGGCGACCTGCTGATGATGGAACAGTCGCAGAGTTATTCCGGGCTCTACTTCGTCCTGATGGGACGCCTGTCGCCGCTCGACGGCATCGGGCCGCGCGAGATCCACCTCGACCGGCTGGTACGCCGCGCCACCGACGGCGCGGTGCGCGAGGTGATCCTGGCCACCAATTTCACCGTGGAAGGCGAGGCCACCGCCCATTACATCGCCGAGTTGCTCGGCGCAAAAGGCCTTGCGATCACGCGGATCGCGCGCGGCCTTCCGGTGGGCGGGGAGCTCGAACACGTCGACAGCGGCACCCTCGCCCAGGCGGTGATGGAGCGTCGTCCCGCGTGAGCTCCCGCTAAGCGCCTGATTCGTAAGGTAGGCGTCGAGTCCGTGTGGATCGGGCGTCCTGCGACGTTGACGCAGGTACCCCGAAATGCCATAATTACCCTCTCGACGACATGTTTTTCGTCGATCTGGCGCGGGGTGGAGCAGTCTGGCAGCTCGTCGGGCTCATAACCCGAAGGTCGCAGGTTCAAATCCTGCCCCCGCAACCAATCCCTTCCTTCAGAACGGCAAGGGATAGCCATCGCTCTTTAAAAAGTTACAGCCGATAGAGGTGGGTGCTGGCGAGCGCCGAGCCTGATTCCTTGCGGTATGGGGGATGAGGGCAAAGCAATTGTTGGTTACTCACTTTTGGATAGCAGTGATTTCAAAGTGAGTTTTTAGCTG
>JANNKG010000266.1:0-8276 GCA_031396185.1 Burkholderiales bacterium
AAAAACTGTAGTTGGAGATCAGGCGCGAAAATTTCATGAATTGACATATGAAAAGTACAGAGCCTCTGTGCCCCTCTGCGTTACCTCTGTGTCCTCTGTGTTGAGCGCCCGTGTCTGAAGTCTATGGGCTTTCCAGCGCTCAAACCAGTTAAAATACCTCCTCCGTGGCTGCTGCCTCTCCCACCGCCGGCACTCTTCGCAGCGACGCGACCGTTATCTCGCTCGTCGGGTTCGCGCACGGCACGTCGCACTTCTTCCACTTCCTCCTGCCGCCGCTCTTCCCGTACCTGATGCGGGATTTCGACCTCTCGTTCACGCAGGTCGGCGCCCTCATGACCACGTTCTTCGTGGTCTCGGGTGTGGGACAGGCGATGGCCGGTTTCCTGGTGGATCGCGCGGGCTCGCTGAGGGTGCTGTGCGGGGGAATGGCGCTGCTGGCGGTCGCGGGCCTGGTGATCGCCGCGGCACCCAGCTACTCGATCCTCTTTGTCGGCGCGGCGATCGCCGGCCTGGGCAACTGCGTGTTCCATCCCGCCGATTTCACGCTGCTCAACCGCCGCGTCACCACGCCACGGCTCGGGCACGCATTCTCGGTGCACGGATTGTCGGGGAGCCTCGGCTGGGCCGCCGCGCCGGTGTTCGTGCTCGCGATCGCGCAAGCGTGGAACTGGCGCGCGGCGGCCGTGGGCGCGTCGATCGTCGGCTTCCTCGCGCTCGCGTTCCTCTTCATGAACCGCCGGCTGCTCGACGACGCTCAGCTCGGCACCCCCGAAGCGCCGCAGCGCACCGGGGGTTCGTTCGCCTTCCTCGCACTGCCGGTGGTGTGGATGTGTTTTGCGTTCTTCCTGCTGGCGGTGATGGCGTTCGGCGGCCTGCAGAATTTCGCGCCGCCGATCTTCGAGAGAGCCTACGGCGTGACGCTTGCCTTCGCGACGACCAGTCTCACGGCGTACTTGCTGGGCAACGCCGCGGGCACCGCGACCGGCGGCTTCTTCGCGTCGAAAGGCGAAAACCAGGATCGCCTCGTCGCCATCGCGCTGGGGTTCGCCGCGCTCTGCGCGATCTCGCTGGCCTCCGGCATGGTGCCGCCGTGGAGCATCGTGGCGATCATGGCCCTGATGGGCTTCGGCGCCGGGTTCTCGGGGCCGTCACGCGACATCCTCGTGCGGCGCGCGGCCACCAGCACTTTCGGTTCGGCCGCCTATGGCCGCATCTACGGATTCGTCTACTCGGGTATCGATACGGGCCTGGCGATCGCGCCGCTCGTCTTCGGTTTGCTCATGGACGCTGGCCGCTTCACCCATGTCCTTTGGGGTGTTGCCCTGCTGCAGACGCTCGCGATCGTCGCCGCGCTCGCGGTCGGGACTCGCTCGAGATCCCGGGCCTCTTAGACCGCAACCGCCGGTCGCCGCGGGCACCGGTAGCGCAGTTCCACCCATCTGTACGAGGCCCACGCCACCGCCAGGACGATGCCGAGGTAGGCTGGAGCAGAGAGCCATCCGAGGTCCGGCGGCGCGAACTTGTTCCAGAGCAGCAGCAGCGGAAGGTGGTAGAGGTAGATCGAGTAGCTGGTGCGCCCGGCGAATTTCAGCGGCGCGTTGGCGAGCAGGGGACGCGCGAGCGGAGAGCCGCTCGAAACCAGGGCCAGCATCACGATGCCCATCGTGATCGGAATCAAAACCCAATTGTGCTCGCCCAGCCAGACGCCGCCGGGGGCATGCATGCGATAGAGCACTCCCAGCGCAATGGCCGCCGCGGCGAGCCATCCCGCCGACGCCATCGCGCCGAAGGTTCGTCCGCGCCAGCGCAGCCACGCCCGTCCGGCGAGGATTCCGGCCGCGAAATGACCGAGGTAGCCCGGCAACTGCGTTTGCAGCAGGTGGCGGATCGTGGACTCGGGCAGATTCCACGCCGCGCCGATGGCCATCTCGAAGGCGACCAGCGGCGCCAGGTCGTGCCTCGCAAGCCAGTGCCACGCGATCGCGATCGCAAACAACGCCAGGGCCGAAAGCCAGGGCGCGCGCACCAGCAGTGGCGCGAGCACCGGCAGCAACAGGTAGTACTGCGCCTCGAGCGCTAGGGTCCACAGGGCGCCGTTCAATGACAGCGATGCACTGGTGATCGGCGTCGTGTAGTGCAACATCGTCACATGGGCGCCGAAATTCACCAGGTAATAGGCGAGGTCGGTCTTCCAGTAGGTGAGGTCGCGCAGCAGCGGAATGCAGATGAGGAAGAGCACCAGCAGCTGGACGTAATAGGCCGGCAGGATTCGGTTGGCGCGGCGTCGGTAGAACTCGCGCGTCGCGGGCGCCGCCCGCCCTTCGGCGGCGTGCCGGAACCAGGGGAGCGTCAACAGGAACCCGGTGATCAGGAAAAAGAGGTCTACGCCGAGGTAGCCGTTGCGAACGATCACTTGCGCCGCGGGCGACGCCGCCACGAGCTGCAGCCACGGGTCGGTTGGAAACGCCGCCGAGCGCACCACGACGTAGTGGAACGCCACCACCCACAACACCGCCACGCCGCGCAACCCTTCGATGGGCTCGATGTATCCGATCTCGTCGCGAACGCCCGTGGCCATCAGAACGGCGGGCGCCCGCCGTAGCCCGTGAGCTCCAGGTAGCCGCGTCCGCGCGCACCTCCCGATGATCGGACGCGCACCGCGCCCTCCCAGTAGAGCGTGCCGGTGCTTGCGCGCGCATCGAGCTCCTGGTCGTCCATCAGCGGGTCCACGGTCCACGTTTGTGAGCCGACGCGAACTTCCATCGCGACCGGATAGGAGACGCCGGTTCGCGGCGATTTCCATTCGCGCCGGGGGGCGAACGATACGGCATCGGCGCCAAGGGGTGTCGTGGGGCCGCCGCGCGCGCGCAACGCAGCATTCGCCCACAGCGTGGCGCCATCCTTGCCGCGGATGCGGAAGGCCATCAGGGCGCCGCCGTCGTCGAGATTCGCGCCGAGCCAGTCCCATCCCGCCGCGTCCTCGGCGAGCAGCTCGCTCGACCACTCGTGATCGAGCCACGCCACGCCCTGGACCTCGCGCACCTTGCCGCGCGACGAGACGCTCCCGGTGACTCGCAACTGCGGCTCGCTGTAGTAGTAGCTCGCGTGCCGCCCCGAGGCACCCTTCCGGCTGAACCCGCCCTCGCCCTGGAGCATCGGCGGCTGCGTGGGGCTTAGCGCGAGATCGAATGTGAAATCGGTCGCGGCGATGCGCGTGCGATATCCGTCTCCTTCGGTCACCAGCGACCAGTCATCGATTCGTACGCCCATATTGCCGTTGCGTGCTTCCACCAAGCCCTCGAGGGCACGCGCCGATCGCTGTGCGTGCAGGAGCCGTCCCTCGGCCGGATCGGCGAGGGCGGCGTGGGCGAACAGGAGCTGCTTCGGGCTGAAGCGGCTCGGGTTGCTCTCAGCCTCGGGGTTTCGCACACGGAAGAATGTGACCTGGAATCCTACCGGGCCCTTTGGGGATTCGAGATGTCCTGTGATGTACCACCACTCGATGCGATGCCCGGGATGCGCGCCCGCGTCTCTTGGAAATTCCAGCTTGTTCCCGGGTACCACCGGGTCGTATCCAAAGGCCGGGAACACGGAGACCCCGGAGACGATCACGGAGACGATCACGGAGAACAACCCCCGATAGGCTCCGGCTTTGGTCACGCGTCGTCCTTCACGGCGAGCACGGCTTCATGGCGAACGGCGAATGCGGCGCTGGCGCGCGCCCCGAGGGCGCACGTCGCCACGATCCCCGCCATCAGCGCGGCGAGCGGGAGGAGCGGCCAATGCACGTCGAGGCTCCAGTGGAACGACTGCCGATTGACGACGTGCACCAGCACGAGGCTGATAGCCGCGCCGGAGGCGAGACCGATGGTGGCGCCGAGCGCCCCCGCCGCCGCACCCTCGACTGCGAGCATCGCCAGGATTTCGCGGCGCGTGAGCCCCATGTAGCGCAGCACGCCGAACTCCCGGCGCCGGGACCATGCGAGCGCCGCGAAGCTGCTGGTGACGCCCGCCAGCCCGATGGCGATCGCGATGGCCTCGAGCGCATAGGTGACCGCGAAGCTGCGGTCGAAGATGGCGAGCGACAGCCGGCGGATTTCCCCCGCATCCTCGAGGACCAGTCCGGGTGAGGCGGGCAAAGCCGCGCGGATTGCGGCGTGGGCCTGTCGGGCATCGACACCCTTGCGCAGATGGATTGCCAGGTCGTTGGCGCGCGCATCGCCAGTGAGGCGCTGGTATTCAGAAATCTCCAGCAGCACCGCACCCCATGTGCGTGCGTAGTCGCGGATCACGCCGGCCACCCGTACGTCGACTTCGCGCCCGGCGATGGGAATGCGGATCGCGTCACCCGGGTGCCACCCGCGCAGATCGCGCGCAGCCTCCGACACCCAGACCGATGGGAGCGCGCCCCGAGGCGGCACGGCCGGCGGCTCGGCCTGGAATCCCGCGAGGATCCGCGCGTCGATCGGGCGTGCGATAAGCGAGACCGGCGCGTCACGCTCGCCGAGCACCAGGCGGTCGTACCGCAAAGGCTCGACCGAGGCCACCTCCGGCAGGCGCGCCACGCGTTGCTGGTCAGCGTCGCTGAAGTACGCACCGTCACCCGAGGCGGCGGCGCGCGCGTAGACGTCGGCGCCGACCACGCCGACGAGCCACTCCTCGAGCGTGACGCGGAAGGAGGACACCAGGATCGCCATGGCGACACACAGCGACGCGCTCACGACGATGCCGGCAACACTCGCCGCGAGGTGGCCGGGGAGGTGGCGAACCTGCGCGAGCGCCAGCGCCGCAACCGGACCGGAGGGCCGGAGGTGGCCGAGGATCACGCGGCACAGCGGTCCCACGGCGATGACCGACGCGACCAGCCACAGCGCGATCGCCGCGTAGCCTCCCAGTGGCAGGCCGGCGATCGGGGCGAACCAGAGCAGGGGAATGCCGGCGGCGACGAGTGCGATCGCGGCCCACCCCGGCACTGTCGAGACCTGCGGCAAGTCAGCCGCACGATCGCGCAGCGCCGCCGCGACTTCGATGCGGCCCACCGCACGTACCACCCACATGGCGCCTGCCACCGACATTGCCACACCGAGCAGGGCGATGGCACCCAGTCCCCACGGATCGGGCACGAACGCGCTGCCGCGGCCGCCGAAATAACCCGCGCCGAGATCGGCGCCCGAGCGCGCAAGCAAGGCGCGACTGCCGGCAAGGCCCAGCAGCGTGCCGAGGGCTGCGCCTGCCGTGCCGATGATCCCGGCCTCGAGTGTGAGGAGGAGTGCGAGGCCACGGCGCGTTACGCCGAGCGCGCGCAGCAGCGCGAACTCCTGGCCGCGGCGGGCGGCCTGCAGCGCGATGGTGGAGAACACCAGGAATGCGCCGGTCGCGAGCGCGACCAGCGCGAGTGCGTCGAGGTTCACGCGGTAGGAGCGCGTGATGTCCGCGGCGCGCCCCGATACCGATGCGGCGGCAGACAGCACCACGCCGGCGGGGAGCAGGGCGGAGATTTCCGCCCGAACGCGGCGGGCGTCCGCGCCCGGGCGCAACCGCAAGTCGATTCGCGACAGCCGGCCGAGGCGCGCGAACTGCGCCTGCGCCGCGGCGATGTCCATGACTGCGAGTTCCCCCCCGGCGTGCAGCCCCGGCAGCAGGCCCGCAACGCGAAAGCTGCGCGCACCGGCATCCGCGATGATCTCGAGCGCTGACCCGGGGACCAGCCCGAAACGCGAGGCGGCCGCGGGCGAGAGCCACACCGCGTTGGCATCGAGAAGTGTGGCCGTGTTGCCCGCCCCGGTCGCCGCGGCGTTCGCCACGAACGCGGGCTGCAGGCCGATTGCGCGAAAAGCGTCGATCCCGAGCACCCGCAGCGTTCCGCCAGCGGCGATCGTGGCCTCGACTTCCACCTGCGGGCTGGCGTTCGCGATGTCCGGGCGCGCGGCGATCGGAGCAAACAGGGCATCGTCAAACCCGCTGCGGGGGCCGCGGATCTCGAGGTCGGCGGCACCGGCGAGGGCACGCGCGGCCCGCTCGATCTCGGCCAGGGCGGATGAATGCACGGTATGCACGGCACCGGCAAGCGCCACGCCGAGGGCGATGCAGGCGACGGTGAGTGCCGTCCGCACGCGGCCTGCGGCAAGGGTTCCGCGCGTCAGCAGCAGGGCGAGCGCCACCCTCAAGGCAGGAGCCTGCCGCCCACCAGGCGCAGCACGCGATCGGCGCGGGCTGCCGCCATCGGCGAATGCGTGACCATCAGCGCCGCCGCCCCGGCGCGTTTTACCGCTTGCGCCAGGCAATCGAGAACCGCGCTCGCATTGGCCGCATCGAGGTTTCCGGTCGGCTCGTCGGCGATGAGAAGGCGAGGTTCGTGGGCGAGTGCGCGCGCAATCCCGGTGCGTTGCATCTCGCCTCCGGAGAGCGTGCCCGGCCGGCGCGCGCCAAAATCGGAGAGACCCACGGATTGCAGCACGGCGGCCGCTCGAGTGGCGCGCTCGCGACCCGGAACGCCGAGCAGCGCCAGGGGCAATGCCACGTTCTCGGCCACGCTGAGGTATGGCAGCAGGTGGAAGGCCTGGAACACGAAGCCCACATGGCGCCGTCGCCAGAGCGCGAGCGTCTCATCGTCGGAGTAATCCAGTACCCGGCCGTCGAGGCGCACCACGCCGCGGTCGGGGCGGTCGAGGCCCGCGACGATGTTCAGCAGGGTGGACTTGCCGGATCCGGACTCGCCCACGATCGCGACCCACTCGCCCGCGGCGACATCGAGATCGAGCGACTCGAGGAGCGCGGTGCCGGGCACGAACGATTTCGCCAGCCCGCGGACTTCGAGCATCAGGTCCTTGAAAAAAACACTACTGCCCGCTTATGTAATGCTCGAGCTGCTCGATGGTGAAATCCTGGTCTGCGATGATGTCGCCGACGATGTCGCGGATCGAGACCATGCCGATCACGCGTCCCTCGTCGACCACCGGCAGGTGGCGGATGTTCTTTTCGGTCATGAGCTGCATGCATTCGCGGGCGCGGGTGCGCGGGCTTACCACGATTACGTTGGCGGTCATGATCTCCTCCACGCGCGTGGCGTCCGAGGAACGGCCCTTCAGCACCACCTTGCGGGTGTAGTCGCGTTCCGAGAAGATGCCGGCGAGCCGGTCCCCGGTCATCACGATGGCGGCACCCACATCCTGCTCGGCAAGGACCTTGATGGCCTCGAGCACGCTCTGTTCAGGCCGCACTTTGACCACGCGCGCGGGCTTGAGTCGCAGCAGTTCGGCCACGGTCTTCATTTTCAGGCCTCCTTTGGCCATCGGTCGCGCCTACATGTTGGGATAATTCGGGCCGCCGCCGCCCTCGGGGACGACCCACTGGATGTTCTGTTCCGGATCCTTGATGTCGCAGGTCTTGCAGTGAACGCAGTTCGACGCGTTGATCTGCAAGCGGGGCGTTCCACCTTCGGACACGAATTCGTACACCCCAGCAGGACAGTAGCGCGTCTCGGGGCCGGCGTAAACCGCCAGGTTGACCGCCACTGGGACTGCGGGGTCGCGCAGCTTCAGGTGCGAGGGCTGGTCCTCCTCGTGGCTGGTGTTCGACACGAACACCGATGACAAGCGGTCGAAGGTGAGGACGCCGTCGGGCTTCGGGTAATCGATCGGGCGATGGGCTTCCTTGGGATCGAGCGTTTCGTGGTCCGGATGCGCGTGGGTCAGCGTCCAGGGCGCCTTGCCCCTGAACAGCACCTGGTCGATCCCGACCATGAGTGAGCCGGTCCACAGCCCCTTCGACATCCACGGCTTGAAGTTGCGCGCGCGGTGCAGCTCTTCGTGCAGCCAGCTGGAATCGAAGGACCGGGGATAGGTTTCCAGCTCGTCGCCCACGCGCCCGGCGGCGAGCGCCTCGAAGGCGGCATCGGCGGCGAGCATGCCGGACTTGATCGCGGCATGGGTCCCCTTGATGCGCGAAGAGTTGAGAAACCCCGCGTCGTCGCCCACCAGGGCGCCACCCGGAAAGACCAGGCGCGGCAGGGACTGCAGGCCGCCCTCCGAGATGGCACGCGCGCCGTAGGAAATGCGCCGCGCGCCATCGAAGACGGTGCGGATCGCGCTGTGGGTCTTGTAGCGCTGGAACTCCTCGAAGGGGTGGAGATAGGTATTGCGATAGTCGAGCCCCACCACGAAGCCCACCGCGACCTGGTGGTTCTCGAGGTGGTAGAGGAAGGAGCCGCCATAGGTGGCGGCATCGAGGGGCCAGCCCGCCGTGTGCACCACCAGCCCGGGCACGTGTTTGCCGGG
>JANNKG010000285.1:0-11245 GCA_031396185.1 Burkholderiales bacterium
TCACGACCCGGGCCTGTGCCCAATATTCGGGGTCGGCGCTTCAGCCCTGGCGCGACTGGAACTTGCGGTAGAAGCCGAGGACCTTGGGGACGTAGTGCACGGTTTCGGCATACGGCGGGATTCGATGGCCATGGCGGATCACCGCGTTCTCGCCGGCGTTATAGGCGGCTACGGCGAGCTCCATGTTTCCATTGAAGAGGGTCATCAGCTGGCGCAGGTAGCGCACGCCGCCCTGGATGTTCTCCGTCGGGTCCATGATGTTCTGCACGCCAAAGCGGGCAGCGGTTCCGGGCATGAGCTGCATGATGCCGCGAGCGCCGGCGCGCGACACCGCGCCCGGGTTGTATCCCGATTCGGCCGAGATTACCGCGTGCACCAGCGCCACGTCGACGCCATGGGTGCGGCTCGCGAGCTCGATGATCGGCGCGAAAAGGCGAATGCTGGCCTCGCGCGGCATGGAGACCTGGGGCATGCCCGCGGCCGCGGTGAGCGGGGGAGTGCCGGCCTCCTTGCGGACCAGGCGATAGCGCTTATCGGCCGCAGGAATATTGGTGAAGTGAACGACGCCCTTGTCGTCCTTGAACATGAAGATGTCGGCCATGGCGGGGTGCGCAACGGCAACCAGCGCCACCGCGGCAAGCACATTCGATATCGCGCGTCGGACCATGACGACACTCACCTTCGTGAATGACTACAAGAGTGTCGATTTTAGCGCAAAACCGTGTAGCTAAGCCATTACAGTCGTAACGTGGCATTCTTTATTAATCAAATAGTTACGAAATACATCTAGAATTTTTCTGGGATTTTGGATGGTCCACGCGGACCAGTACCCCTCCGTGGAACGGCTTGCAGGGGTGTCAGTCGTACCCATTCACCCACCCGTTGCGAGGAGCATTTCAATGAACCGCGATCAAGTGAAAGGCCGCATCAAGGAAGCCACCGGCAAGGTCCAGCAGACGGCCGGCAAGGCCACTGGAAGCCTGGCCCAGCAAGCCAAAGGCGTTGCGAAACAAGTGGCAGGGAAGGTGCAAAAAACCGTAGGCGACGTCCGCGACGACGCCGACAAGGGACGGGTCTAACGCGGTTCCCGCGACATCCGTCGAAAATCCCAAACCCCGGTCGCGCCGGCGATTGGCCGGCCGGCCGGGTCGTAGCCCTGCTCTCCGTACTTCATTCCCGCGGAGTTCACCAGCATCTCGGTGAATTCATGGGCTGCCGCCGGATCCCCTGCGCGACATGCTTTCCCCTCGGTCCGCGCCCAGAACATCATCGTCATGTGGCCCATCGCGAGGCGACAGCCCTGGTACTCGCGTAATTGCTCCACCTTGAAACCCTCGAATGGATTGGGCTTGCGCCATTCCCCCGCGAAGTCTCGCGGGTTCCCGGGCAGCGCGAACACGTCGGCGAAGAATTTCCCCTCGGATTCGAAGAAGCGGTAGATCCGCTGCCGGAAGGGTGCGGGATCGGTCTCGAGGCGGGCGTGCTCGACATACATCCAGTACTCCCCGGCCTGCTGGCGTTCCATCCACATGGGCGCCACGCGCATGCGCGTGCCGACGCCCGGCCCCTTTTCCTGGGCGATCGAATCGAACGTGCCTGGCATGAAGCTCATGATCGTGGCCAGCTCGCGCTGGCGCTCGGTCATCGGCCGGGGCTTCGTACGAGGCGCTTCTGCGGGGGGAGCAGCGCGGGACGCGACTTGGGGAGCAGGCGGCGGGGCTGCCGCGCACCCGGCAAGGGTGAGGGCAATGAAAATCGCGAGCACTTTCGTCATGCCCGGAGTCTAGCGGTGTAGCAGCTCCCGGGCAAAGCTCTTCAGGCCGGTCGGTCGCGAAGGATTGGTCCGAAAGGAGCAGTAGGGAGCCTCCTACTCTCCATCGCGGCGCGTGACCGCAGACATGAAGGTGCCCGCCCGCCACCATGGCTCATGGACATTCGCAAACGCCTTGTGCAGCTATGCCTCGCGGCCATCGCCGACGTGACCTCCATGTACGCGATTGCCCAGGTGGACGATGCCGCGCGCGCATCACAGGCCTTCGAGATCGTGCGCTCCGTGCTGCAGCATCCGCGTTGTGCGAACTGCCACATTCCCGAAAACGCACCGCGCCAGCTTGACACCAGCCGCCCGCACAGCATGAACGTGCAACGCGGCAAAACGGGGCATGGTGCAGCTGCGATGGAATGCGCCACCTGTCATGGACAGGAGAACCTGCCCGCGAGCTACGGCCTGCACGTGCCCCCCGGAGCGCCCAATTGGCACTTGCCGCCGCCCGAAACCAAGATGGTGTTCATCGACGTCTCGCCTGCGAAACTTTGCGCGACGATCAAGGACAAGGGCGCGACCGGCGGCAAGGACCTGAATGCAATGCTTGCGCACAATCGAGATGACAAACTGGTCGGCTGGGGATGGAATCCCGGTCTCGGGCGTGCTCCCGTACCGGTGCCACGCGAGCAATTCGTGGCGGCTTTCAAGACGTGGATGGATCTGGGAGCGCCCTGCCCTCGCTAGCAATGCTGCACGCGATCAGGCCAGCTGGCGGAAATCGTTCCTTGACGCAGGTGCTGTAGTAGCGAGCATCCCAGCCAGCCGTGTCGATGCCTGCGAGAAGAAAGCGGCAAGTTTCTCTACCTGCACTTCGCCCTGCGTATCGCCCCCGGTGGATTGCCGAACCAGGGTGTACGCGTACCCCGTTACGTCGTTTGCATCGACGAACTTGCCGGGACGGCATCCGGCCGGCAAGCCGGCCACTTCGAAATGGTCGAATTGGGCAACAAAATCCCTTGCGATTCCGACCACGTCTTCCTGATCCGTCGCGCCACTGATGCGCCCCTGCCAGGTGACCGTTGCCGGTCGGGCGCTGAAGCGAAATGGATGAATTGTGGTGGTCATAGCGATCTCCGGGACTGCTGCGAATTCATATTGTCAACATAACCACTACAAGTATGTCGGCCGCCCCAGCTCCCGGTTGTAATCGCATTCCTACGCCAAGAAACCTCAGGATTGCTGCTCGGATCTTCGTCTTTTCAGGAAACTGGCGAGATATCCTTCTTGGCCAGGGTCCGGTTGGCCACCCATGTAGCGACCTTTGGCATCGACTTCGGAGCGCAGGACTTTCACTCCGGTGTGAGTCTCCGGAATGCCCAGTCCGTCCTTGATCGCGTCCAGCGTATACCTCTCGGAGGACAGCACTACTTCACCCTTCTTCGGATCCCAGTAGCTGTACTGATAGACCAGTGCGAATTCCGATGTTGAGTAGTGGTCCATGACGGCCCGTCAAAATTTCACGAGATCATAAACTTCCGTACGCAAGTACTTGTCTGTAGGAAGCATCCTACAAATGCCGTCGAAAAACGGCATCCCTACAAGGGGCGTAGGAGGTCTGGCTCGGCTCGCCGTCCAATGGCGCATGTACGCTACCAAGCGCGGCGCGTACGATTGCGAATGGACCGCGTAGCTGTCTTTGCCTTCAACTATTTCGATCGGGAATCGCAGGAGTGGACGCGAGCTCCGGATTTGGCGACGGAGCAGGCAATTCGCGAAACCAAATGCGAAGTGCTGCCCGACACCGCACAAGAGGTTGCCGCCTCGCGCGTCGCTAGAAGCGGAATCCTGCGCCGACCGCGCGAACGACGCTCCGATCCGCGGGGCGCGCCCTGCCCCCGCTCACAAACTGCCACTCCCAAACCTAGCCGCGGGTGATGGCGGGCGTTTCTGCTGTTACCGCTTGAATCCGGCGCTCAGCTTCGCGAATCACCCCTAACACGTCGATGATGTCGACCGGCTTTACCAGGTGTGCGGCGAAGCCGGCGCCGCGGGTCCTCATCCGGTCGCTTTCCTCTCCATAGCCGGTAATGGCGACGAGCGTCATCTCCGCAGTCTCCGGCGATGCTCGCAGCCGGGACGCGAGCTCGTATCCGTCCATCACCGGCAGCCCCAGGTCGAGGAGCGCAACGTGGTGCCGCCGCGCGCGCGCCATGCTCAGGGCTTCCGGCCCATCGTGAGCCAGATCGACGCGAATGCCATGCGCATCGAGCGCTATGGCGAGCATGTTTGCGGCGTCGACATTGTCGTCGACCAGCAGGACACGCACCGCTTGCGGGACTGGCGCGACGGGTGCGACGGCCGCGCCTTGCGCGGCATCGCGCGGCCCTTCCGGCACCGCCGCCGCGGGAATGCGAACGATGAACTTGCTGCCGCGGCCCGCACCGTCGCTTTGCGCGCTGATGGTGCCTTGATGCAGGTCCACGATGCTGCGCACGATGGCGAGGCCCAGTCCCAATCCGCCCTTGGAACGCTCCAGGTTCTGCCGTCCCTGGACGAAGGGCTCGAACATCCGAACGAGCAGCTCGCGGCTGACCCCGGCGCCGTTGTCGCTCACGGTGAGCACGACATCGCCAGCATCGCGGACCCCGGACACCGTGATCTCTCCCTGGGGCGAGGTGTATTTCGCCGCGTTGATAAGGAGATTGGACAAGACCTGGGAAAGCCTCACCGGGTCGCAATGGACGAGAATTCCGCGGCTCACCGAGACCTCCAGCCGGTGCTGTCGCTGCTGGATGAGGGGGCTGGCCATTTCGATGGCTTTCGCCACGATGTCGGCCACGTCGCAGAGCTCCCGCCTGAGTTCGAACTTGCCGCTGGTAATGCGCGAAACGTCGAGGAGGTCATCGACCAGCCGCACCAGGTGCTCGACCTGCCTCTCGATGATCACCCGCTCTTTCATGAGCGCAGAGTCACCGCGCAAGCGCATGAGCTGCAGCGCGGTACGGATCGGGGCGAGGGGATTTCGCAGCTCGTGCCCAAGCATGGCAAGGAACTCGTCCTTCGATCGATTGGCAATCTCCGCTTCGGTGCGCGCCTGCTGCTCCCGGTCCAGCAGCTGTCGGCGCTCCTCCTCCGCCTCCTTGCGCGCGGTAATGTCGGTGAACGCCGATATCGCCCCCATCAGCCGACCTTCGGCGTCATGAACCGGGGCGGAGCTGGCTGAGAGGATGAGACGGCGCCCGCTGCGGTGCCGGATCACGAACTCCTGGTCGATGACCGATCCGCCCTCCAAGGCGCGCGCCAGTGGGAATTCCTCGCGTCGCATCGGCCGCCCGTCGGGATGGCTTGCTGCCGCGAGTTCCTCGGCGCTTCGCTCCTCGAGAATCGGGAACCCGATCAGCTCCTGCGCCTTCTCGTTGGCAAAAAATCGCCTGCCGCTTGCATCGGCGATGACGACGCCGCCGGGCATCTGGCGCACGACCGCGTCCAGCAGCTTGCGGGCACTTTCCTGCTCGCGCTGGGCGGCCATTTCCGCCGTCGCGGCCACCAACTCCCGGTTCGTCTTGCGCTCGCTCGCGCGGGCCTCCAGCAGGCCCGCATACAGCACGCTGTGCTCAAAGAGTAGAACCATCAGCAAGAAGCTTGCAGCGAGCAGGCCGTACACACGGCCGACATAGAAGCCCAGGTCATAGCGGCCGCCGTTCAGGACCGCGCCGAGGGCGAGCTCGAACACCCACGCGCTCATGACCACCAGCAGCCATACGTCGAGCACGGTATGCGGGCGCTGCCGCCACAGGACTGCGACAGCAATGATCGGCAGGGCCCACACGGCTGCCACAACGTAGGGATACGTTCCCGTATAGCGGTTGCTCGATATCACGGTCGGCAACATGTCGTGGCCGGCCGTCGCGAGAAGTGCCAGGCCTGAAGCCGCGATTGTCACCACGACCAGGCTGGTCAGAACTGAAGCGCGGTTCAGCGTCGCCTTGTCGTGCGTTCCGTGCTGGAGCAGCGCGTAGGCGATGACCGCCAGCGGGAAGGCACCGTGCCAGAACATGTACAGCCAGGCGGTGGTTTGCGTTCCGGCGCCAAGCAATCCCGTTGCCGAGAATACGGCGGGATAGGTCAGGAGGTGCACGAGCGTCATCAACGCGGTGAAAACATAGCCGCACGCGAGCACCAGGAGGGCACGCGAGCGAGCGGCGCGCGCCTGCCCGAACAGGAGCAACGCCGTGATGGCGTCGTTGATCGACAGCGCGGACTGGTAGAACGGGAGGAAGGCGGGAACCTGCGCGAGCTGCACTTTCGCAAACGGGGCCGCAACCAGGAAGATCGCCAGGGACACCAGCAGGACGCCGACTGCCAGACGGCGCTCCCTCGGCCCGGCGGGCATCAACGAGAGGACGGCATTGTTCTCGGCAGGCGGCGAGCTCGACATTTCGGGAATTCTAATGGTTCGTGGGTTGATCCCGTGGTCTCAGTGCAAGAGGTGGAAAGGTATATTGCTAGTGTGTCGCATCCCCGGGAGCCATCGATGAAACCATGGAGCGGGGAACCCGAGGGAACCTGGATCTGGTACGTCTTCGGTGCCGTGGTTGGTGCCGTCCTCGGATTCTTCGGAAATTTGGGGTATGACCGCTGGACAGGGGCCGCTGTCGGGGCGGGCTTGGGCTTGCTCTGCGCCGCTTGGCAAATCGCGCAGGACAAGCGCAAGGGGCTCCCGCCCAGGCCCGCAAAAGGGCCTGAAGAACGACCCTCGCAGCGCACAGCCCCCGCGCGGCCGACGCGGACCATCCTCTGGCGGCGTTCCAAGCGGGCGACAAATGCGGGCTACATCTTTTTCTATGCGGGCGTCGCCGCGGTTTTCTTCGTGCTTGGACTTGTGCTCGCGACGCCCGAGCAGACCAGCTGGCTCGCTGTTTATGGGCTGGGCGTGGTGGTGGCCTTTCTCGCCGGCCTGTACAAGCGACGCGCCGCAAAGCGCGAAGTGGCGGAATCGCTGAGAATCGTTTGCGAGGGCGCTACCGTCGAGGCGATGGTGGACTCGATGGAGCACAAGCAGCTGCGGGAGGGCGGCTTTGCCCTGTCGATGGGCTGGATCGTGTCGTATTCCTTCGTCGATGGCAGGGGCAACACGCATTACGGGGAGAGCGGCTTTCTTCCGCAGCGGGAGGCCGAACGCTATCGCAGCGGTGACCGCGTAACCGTGATCTACGATCCAAACCAGCCCGAAAGGAGCGTCTGGGCGTCCTAGCTGTCACGGCGTTGCGCCCGGCGAGCGGCCCGGGACAACAGCCATTCGACGGGGTAGCTCATCAGCGTGAAGCAAACGGTAAGGGCGAATCCAGCCGCGCACCAGATCGCCAGGGCGAAAACCATCAAGAGGCCGTCGCCGCGAGTGACGGCCGCGAGCGCGGTAAGGGCGGCAAGGAGGATCGCGATTAACCCGCCGAACCAGACATGCGCTTGCCACAGGCGGCGACGCTTGCGCGCGACGTCTTCGCGGCCAGTCGCCCGGGAGAACACCCGCCCCCAGAAGAGCGCACTGCCGAAAATGGCAGCAATGAAAAGTACGACGCCGAAGATCACCGAACTATTCAAACACCCACCCCGCGGCGCGCCGCCTCGATTGCGCCGATATCGATCTTTTGCATCTCCATCATCGCGTCGAACGCGCGCTTGGCTGCGGCGGGATCGGGATCGGTTATCGCTTTGATCAGGGCGATCGGGGTGATCTGCCAGGACAATCCCCATTTGTCCTTGCACCAGCCGCACGCACTCTCTTGCCCGCCGTTGCCAACGATTGCGTTCCAGTAACGATCCGTTTCGGCCTGGTCGGCGGTTGCGACCTGGAACGAGAATGCTTCGTTGTGCTTGAAGTCGGGTCCGCCGTTGAGCCCGAGGCAGGGAATCCCCATCACGGTGAACTCCACCGTCAACACATCCCCTTTCTTCCCGGACGGAAAGTCGCCCGGTGCGCGGTGCACCGCGCCAACGGATGAATCGGGAAAGGTCTTGGCGTAAAACCGCGCGGCTTCCTCGGCGTCGCCGTCGTACCAAAGGCAAATCGTGTTCTTTGCTGGGTTCACCATGTCATCTCCGCGAAGGGGCGGTTACCGGGTTCCGGGCCGACTGCGTTGTCGGAGGATACCTTGCGTTGCGGCGTTTTGCCCTCCTCGCCCACGCCATTGAGACGGGCGGAGAAACAGAAAGAGCCCACGCAGGGGTGGGCTCTTTTCATTTCCTGGCGTTTCTACGGGGATTCGCTAGCTGCATGAACTCAATAGCCGTGCGAAGCTCCTACTGCGCCCGAGTCACTTCCTGGATGGTGAAGGAAGATTGCGTGACTCATCCTTCGAGTTGAGCTTGTCGCGAGTTCATGGCGGATCAGCTTCCGCCCTTCCCCGGTCTACCTGAGTTTTGCTTTCCTTCGCCACCCGGCTCACCCTGGTTGCCTGCGGTACTCTGCCCCCTGCGCTGCTCGCCTTGTTTGCCTTGGTTGCTCTGCTCTTGCTGACCACCCTGCTTGTTCTGGCTTCCCTGCTTGCTGTCGTCGTTGCTGCCCTTCTGGTTCGATTGTCCTTGCTTGTTCGACATGAGTGGATCTCCGTGTTTTATCAGCGGTGCCCGATTTCATAGGACCGGCCTTTCCTGGGATTGTTCATCGTGAGGAGTAAAACGAGCGTTCTAGCGTATACATTCGACCAGCTCGCGATGACAGCGCTCGTGCAGTACGCACTGGCGCACTCACGGAAGCGCTGAGTAATGCCACCCCTATCCGTACACCTCATCGACGGGACCTACGAACTGTTTCGCCAGTTCTACGGCCGGCGACGCTTCGAAAAGGGGCGCCCTGCACCCCTCGGCGCGGTGGCGGGAGTACTGCACTCGATACTGGAAATGATCGAAAAGGGTGCGACCCATATTGGCGTGGCGACGGATCATGTCATCGAGTCGTTTCGCAACGGGCTCTGGCCGGGCTACAAGACGGGTGCAGGCATTGAGCCAGCCTTGCGGGCTCAGTTCGTTCCGCTGGAGCAGGCACTGGGCGCCATGGGTGTAGCTGTCTGGCCGATGATCGAACTGGAGGCGGACGATGCGCTCGCCTCGGCCGCGCGCGCCGCTGCGGCGAACAAGAAGGTGCTGCAGGTCTGCATCTGGACGCCGGACAAGGATCTTGCGCAATGTGTACGCGGCGACCGCGTGGTCCAGGTGCTGCGCAAGGCGCAAAAGATCCAGGATGCCGCGGGTGTACGGGCGAAGTTCGGCGTCGATCCCGAGCGCATCCCCGACTTCCTGGCGCTGGTCGGCGACGCGTCCGACGGCTATCCGGGGATTGCAGGCATCGGCCCCGTAGGCGCTGCCGGGCTCATCAACAAGCACGGCGCGCTGGAGGATTTTCCACCTGCGGTGCTCGGAGAAAACCGGGATCTCGCGTTGCTGTTCAAGGATCTCGCCACGCTGAGGACGGATGCGCGGCTATTTAGCAACGTGGAAGAGCTGCGCTGGCGCGGCCCTACCGAAGCGTTTGCCGCGATGGCGAAGAAGATCGGGGACGAGAAGCTGCTCGCGCGTTGCCTGGAAGCTGCAGGCAAATTAGCCTGATGTCGATCATCAGGCCTTGCCGTCCGCCAACGTGTCGATGCGTACCTGCGAGAGCTCGGCGGCAGGAATGAGCCCTTCGGCCGCCGCATGGGCCGCGGCGAACTCGCTGTCCTGGGCGAGCACGAGCTGACACCTGGTGGATGCGGCTTGCTTGGCAAGCTTCTCGATCGCCTTCAGACGTGCAGGGGAGCGGTCGATCGAGCGGATGTAGATGACGCGAATGCGCTCGGGAAAGCGGCTCAGGATGTCGGTGTAGATTTCCGGGTCCTGCTCACCGCTGTCGCCGATCAGAATGAAGGGGAGCGCAGGATAGGTGATAAGTATCTTCTCGATCGCCCTGGCCTTGTGATCCTTATTCGTTCGCAGGCCAAAGTCCCGCAATAGCAGGGGTCCGGCTGGCAATTGCTGGTGCTGGAGGAACTCTACAAGCGGCGAATACAGGTTGTGCGGGCTTTTCGAGACGTAGAAGAACGGATTGCGCCCCCGGTGCAACGCGCGGTAGAAAGCCGCTACGCCCTGGAACGGCTTGCGCGTGTGAGCGTTGGACAACGCGAGCTTCACCAGCATGCGAAGTTTTCGGGTGACGTCGCTCTGTATCACGGTGTCGTCCAGGTCGCTGATGACTCCAAATTCGGCATCAGACGACGGAACGAAGACCCTGCCGGTTTCAGCGGCCGGGAGGTCCAGCAGCTGGAGCCGAATTTCGTGCCAACCCGGCTGCGTTCCCGGCGCTTCGAACTCGACGCTGAAGTAGCCTTCGTTGTCGCTGATCGTCTCGACCGAGCTGCTCCCGAAGGTCGCGCGCAGCCGCGCACCGGGGATCTCATCACTCTCCAGGCGCTTCACGAATTCAACCATGTTGCGCCAGCGGCGCTCCGAGTCCTTGGCCGGGCGGAAGCCTTCGTCCTGCAGCACGCGGCCGCTCAACGCGAGCCTTTCGGATGTGCCGTACCCGAGGTAGGGGAGGATGATGGCCGGGTCGCGGCGTTGCGCGACGAGCTCTCGCAACTTCGGAAAGCTCGGCCAGGTGGCCTTAGGCAGGGGCTCGCCTTGCGCGAAGCGAAAAGTTAGGCAGCTTCCTCATCTGTCCACCCCGGAAATACCAACACGCCCGGGTGACATTTCAGGGCGCGGGCAAGCACCTTGGCGCGCTCGACACCCAGGCGAACACGACCATTTTCGATCGCGGAGATTGTCGCTTGGGGGATGCCGGACACCTCGGCAAGCTGGTTCTGGCTCATCTCCTGGAGCTCGCGAAGAATCCGAACGGACTCTCCGACGGTAACCGTCGCTCGCTTTTTGGCAGGGCGATAGTCTTTCATCAAGGCCTCCGATAATCGTGAGCGGTGATTGACGCGACTTGAAACAGCGTCTCGTCCGCCACGACGCGATAAATGATGCGCCACTGATCGCCCAAGCGGCAGGATCGGTAGCCTTTCCATTCTCCGGCCAGCGCCTCGTCGCGAAAGCCCTTGATGATGCGAAGACCCATTGGACCGGACATTGCAGCGATGTCCTTCCACTTCTCGTAGCGTTTCAGGATTTCGGAAGGCGCACTCGTGGCCTGCTTATCCACGCGACGGTGTTCCTCGATTCGCCACATGCCATATTGTGCCTATATCATATATGGTATGTCAAGCCGCGACGACTCCGGAAGCTCCTAACTATGTGATCCGGGTCCGATATGTACCCGGAATTGTCCGGTAAAGCAAAATGCGGAGGAAAGCCCACGGGGATTGCGAATCGGCCGCCCCATACGCGGTCGGCCGATTCATCCGACGCCCCAAAGCCCGGCGCTTCGGACCGCCGGGACGAGAGAACTGGTCTGGCCCGACGTCCAACACGAGGCCTAGCCTGAGCGGCCTCGTGTTGTCG
>JANNKG010000288.1:0-3486 GCA_031396185.1 Burkholderiales bacterium
TTTCGAGCACGGCCTCGAGCCGGCCGGGGAGGCCCAGGAGGATGTCGCGGTCGTGCCCGGCACGCCGGAGCAGCAGTTGCTCGCGGCATTCCTGTCCCACGCGAGCCTGGAAGCCGGGGAGCGCGAGGCGGCAGCCGGCCAGGACGCCCTGCAGCTGATGACCGTGCATTCGGCCAAGGGCCTCGAATTCTCCGCCGTCTTCGTTTCCGGCCTCGAGGAAGGGCTCTTCCCCCACGAGAACAGCATGCTCGAGGACGGCGGCATCGAAGAGGAGCGCCGCCTCATGTACGTGGCGATCACGCGCGCGCGCAAGCGCCTATACATCTCCTACGCCGGCAGCCGCATGCTGCACGGCCAACCGCGCTACGGCATCGTCTCGCGCTTCGTCGACGAGATTCCCGCCGAGCTCTGCAAGTGGATCGTGTTGCCGGAGAAGCAGTTCGAGTTCCGGGGCAATCGCCCCGGTTTCGGCGGCAACGGCGGCGCCTGGGGCGCGGGAGGCGGCCGCGCGCCCGCTGCCGATCGCGATCGCTATCCCACGCCGCCCCAGCGCGCGGGTTTCGAGATGAAACGGCCCGACGAGCATCCGTTCGCGGTCGGCCAGAACGTGCGCCATGCGAAGTTCGGCGAGGGTGTCGTGATCAACTTCGAGGGCCGCGGTCTCGATGCGCGCGTGCAGGTGCGCTTTGCCGGCGAGGGCACCAAGTGGCTCGCGTTGCAGTACGCGAAACTCACCGCCGCATGAGGCGGCTCGCCACCGTGTTGATTCTGGTAGCAGGGCTCTTCGCGGTGGTCATGACGTTCGCGCATCATCAGTGGGTCCTTGGCGCCAGGGAGCTAATGCTCACCGGCGCGCAGGCGCAAGGCACCGTGACCGAGCAGCTCGGCACGCGAGGAAGCAACGCGAAGTACTACAGCTACACATTCCGCGCGGGGACGCGGGAGTGGGTGGCCACGCGGCGCGGCATCCCCTGGGCGGCGCGGGAAATCCCGGTCGGGGCGAAAATCGCGGTTCGCTACGACCCCGCGAAGCCCGAGGACAGCATCACTGCGGCGGAGCTCGAGGAGGCCGAGAACTGGGCCAACCGAATGCTGTTCCCGCTCGCCGCCGCGGCGCTCCTCGGATGGGGAGTCGCGCGGATCGCACGCCGCAAGAAGCCGCCTATTTAAGCGTCACATCCGTGTCGACGGCCGCGCTCTTCTTCGAATTCAGGTCGCGCACCACGAACTTCACGTTGTACTTCCCGGGCGGGGCGGTGCTGAGGGTGAGCGTGAGGTTGAGGTAGATGTCCTGCGCGCGGCTGCGCGTTGGAAGCCGGAGTGCCATGATCTTCGGCTGCTTCATCGTCTGGCCGTCCGGACCGCGAATCTCCACGTCGACTTCGAAGGCCGGTTCAAGCAGCCCCTTCGCGTTCTTTGGATACAGAAGGTTCTTCGGTTCCCCGTAGAAGAACAGCTGCTCGCCGCGGCCGTAGACGGTGTTCGCTCGCGGCTCGTAATCGCCGAAGTACTGCGCCGGCTTGACCACTGCCATGAAGGGTTTCACCACCATCGGCGCCGCGGTTCGCGCCTGCTCGAGCTGGCGCTCGAGCGAGTCGATGTCGGCAGCTGCAGCCCAGCTTGCCGAGGCCGAAACCAGCAGCGCGAACATTGCGGGCAGCAGATTGCGCATCGTTGTCTCCCCTTTGGATCGATGGGGGATGTTACGCCCGCCCGGCAGAACGCGCCTAGGCTTGCGCGGCAGGGGGCGACGGCTTGTCCCCCGGCTCGAATACCTCGCGATAGCCGATGTAGGTGCTGATGGCCATTATCGGGATCACGACGAGAAGTCCCAGCGCCCAGGGGATCAGCGCCGCGAAGAAAATCACCAGCAGCACCAGGCCGTAGACCAGCATCGCGCCCAGGTTGGCGAGCGCCGCGTAGACGCTCCACCGAATCGCGTGGGCGGTCGTCATGCCGTTCAGCGCAATGAGGGGTGGCGCAAACCAAAGCGCACCCTTGACCGTCACCGTGAGGACGAAGCCCAGGGCGAGGATCCATTCCTTGCCCCGCAGCGCCTCCACGTATTCGTTCACGGTGAACGGCTTGTCGCTGGTGCTCGCCATTGGCAGGCCGAGCAGCGCCATCAGCGCGAAGATCGCGATCTCGGCGATCAGCAGGAGCGCGCCCAGGTTGACCAGCGCGCGCAGGTTGCGGCGGAAGCCCAGGAAGAGATCGCCCATCGCGACCGGCTCGCCGGCCTGCTGACGACGCGCCGCGATCGCGAAGCTCGCGAAGAACGCCGGTTGCAGGAAGTTCGCGATCACCCCGCCAATCATGGGGACCAGGATCAATCCGAACGTGATCACGAGCCAGCCCGCGGTCAACCCGATCCAGGCGATCGGCTTGAGCCGAAAAAGGGCGAAGGCCTGCCCCAGCCACGCGGCTCCGCGGCGAGCGGGGATTTCGGTGACCTTGACGGTTGCGTCCATCAGCCGGGGGCGTGGGGGTGCGCGATGTGATGCTCGAGGAGGCGTCGCGAGAACTGGTGGTCCTTGTCGATCGTCATGTGGGCATCGCGGGGGAAATGGTTGTAGCCCAAGCGCCCCAGCCAGGTTCGAAGCGCCGCGCGCCGCAGCATCGCCGGCCAGAGTTCGAGCTCGAGTGCTTCCAGCGGACGGCGATCGCCGTAGCCCTCAAGGAATGCCGCGGTGCGCGCGTGGTCGAGCGTCGCGTCGGGATTCACGCACCAATCGTTGACCCCGATGGCGACGTCATAGAGCAGCACGTCGTCGCATGCGAAGTAGAAGTCGATCACCCCGGCGCCGCCCGCATCGTCCCAGAGCACGTTGTCATGGAAGAAGTCGCCGTGAATGATCCCCTGGGGAAGCACGGTGTCATCGTGCATCGCCTGGTAGCGGTTTTCGGCCGCGATGAGGTCGTTCTCGGGGCGCGAGAGCCTGGGGGCGAGCTTCTGCGCGAAGTTTGCCCGCCAGGCGGCGCCGCGCCAGTTCTCCAGCGCCGCGTCGTACTCGACGCCGGCCACGTGGATCGCGGCGAGGAGGGCGCCGACCGTGGCGCAATCCTGCGGCGTGGGATTCGGGCGGGGTGCCCCCGGAAGTCGGGTCACCACCACCGCGGTCTTGCCGTTCACCTCGCAGAGCATCTCGCCGTCGTCGCGCCGCAGGGGCGCGGGGCAGACGACCTCGTGGCGCGCGAGGTGGTCCATGAGCCCCACGTAGAAGGGAAGGTCGGCGCGCGGGATGTGCTCGAAGAGCGTGAGCACGTATTCCCCGGTGGTGGTGGTGAGGAAATAGTTGGTGTTCTCCACGCCCTGGGCTATCCCCTCGAGGCGTTCGAGCTCTCCGAGGGTGTAGTGCTCGAGGAGCGCGCGCGCGCGTCGGCATCGGAAACCGGGGTGAATACCGACATTCGGTCCTATCGGGGAATCAGAATTCGCGCAGCACCCACTGCGGCACCCGCACCCCGTTGTCGAGGGTGTTGTCC
>JANNKG010000306.1:0-6086 GCA_031396185.1 Burkholderiales bacterium
TGCTCAATGCCGGACGGGCAGACTTCATCGCCGAAGCCGACTACCGAAAGGCGTCGAAACTGTCGCGGCGGGTGGAACTGCTGCTCGACGCGATCATCGCCGGCGTGGCCTACCGGCGCGAGGCGTTCGCGTGCGTGCAGGAGAACCGCCGCATTCGATGAGCGCGCTCACCTTCCTTGCGCTGCGGCGCCTCGCCGACGGGCGGTTTCATTCCGGCGAGGATGTGGCGCGTTCGCTCGGCCGCTCGCGCGCCACCTTGTCGGAAGCGCTGAAACGCGTGCCCGACCTCGGTGTTGAGATTTTCTCGGTGCGCGGCAGGGGTTATCGCCTGGCCGAGCCAATCGAGTTCCTCGACGCGGACGCGATTTCGCGGCGGCTCGCGGGCACCGGCATCCTTCTTGAAGTAGTCGACGAGATCGCGTCGACCTCGACGCGGCTGCTGGAGATGGCCGCGGCCGGCGCGCCGTCGGGCACGTGCCTCGCCGCGGAGTGGCAAAGCGCGGGACGGGGGCGGCGCGGGCGGCCGTGGGTCTCGTCGCTCGGGGGCTCGCTCACGTTCTCGCTGCTCTGGCGCTTCGATCGCGGCGCGGGACACCTCGCCGGCCTGTCGCTCGCGGTGGGCGTGGCGGTCGCGCGGGCGCTCGCTTCGTGCGGCGTCGAGCGGGTGCAGGTGAAGTGGCCCAATGACGTCGTTGCCGACTTTCGCAAGCTGGCGGGGATTTTGGTCGAGACCTCCGGCGAAATGCAGGGCCCATCGGTCGCCGTGATCGGCGTGGGCGTGAACTATCGGCTCGGCGAACGCGTGCTCGACCGCATCGACCAGCCGGTGACCGATGTGGCGCACTGCGCGCCCTCGGTTCCTTCGCGCGCAGACCTGCTGGCGGCGCTCCTCACGGAACTCGCGTCGGTACTGTCCGAATTCGAAGCCCGTGGTTTCGCCGGGCTGAGCGACGCCTGGCGCGCCCTCCACGCGTACCAGGGCCGCCGCGTGCGCGTCCTGCCGCCTCGCGATCCTGCCTTCGACGCGCAGGTCGCCGACATTGCCGCCGACGGGGCGCTGATCGTCACCCTTCCCGACGGCCGCACCATCACCCTCGCCTCCGCCGAGATCTCGCTCCGTGGAAAATAGCAATAAAAGGGTCAGACACCTTCATTCGTCGAGGAATAAAGTGTCTGACCCTTTTATTGTGGCTATCGATGCGGGGAATACGCGCATCAAGTGGGGCGTGCATGACGGGCGGGGGTGGGCGGCGACCGGAGCGATCTCCACGGCCGACTCGGCGAAGCTGGCGAATGCCTGGAAGGGCGCACCGGTTGCGCGTCAGGCGATCGCGTCAAACGTTGCGGGGGCGCAGGTACTCGCGGATCTCGAGCAAGCCTGCTCGTCGCAGGGCATCGCCCTGCGCGTCATTCGCTCGGAAGCCCGCCAGCTGGGCGTGGTGAACGGCTATCGCGACTCCGCGCAGCTTGGAAGCGACCGCTGGGCCGCACTGGTGGCCGCGCACCGTATCGAGCGCGGTCACAAGCTGGTGGTGAACGCCGGGACGGCGCTCACGATCGACGCGCTGGCCGTCGACGGGCATTTCCTCGGCGGGCTCATCGTGGCGGGGCCCGCGCTGATGCGGGGCTCGCTGGATCGGGGCACGGCCGGATTGCGGCTCACCGAGGGCGCGTTCCACGAGTTTCCGGCCACCACGCCCGATGCAATCACCAGCGGGGCGATACAGGCCGGTGCCGGAGCCATCGCGCGCCTTCGGGACGCCATGGCGCAGCGTGGAATGGCGCCGGAGCGCATCGTGCTGTCCGGCGGGGCGGCTCACGAGATAGCCGCCCATCTTCCCAAAGCGCAAGTGATACACGAGAATCTGGTTCTCGACGGGCTTGCCCTCATAGCCCGAGCTCCGTAAGCCCACCGTGTCTCGCTTCCTCTTCTTCCTGCTCCTGCTCGCCATCGCCTCCCTCGGCGTGCACCTGTGGCTTTCGGCGCAGGTCGAGCGGTCGGATTTTTCCGCACGCGAACGCAACCGTGAAGACGTCCGCATCGTGGCGGTGACGCCGCCCTCGATCGCAGCACGCAGCGCCGAGGACACCCGCAAGACAGTGCAAAGCCTCGCGGGCGCCGCTTGCGTGGAATTTTCCGGCGTCGTTGCCAATGACGCGTTTCGTGCGCGCGAGGCGTTCGCTTCCCTGCAGCTGGGCACCCGCCTCACCGAGCGCCGGGTCGAGGAGATCACCCGCCACTGGGTGTTCATCCCGGCAGTCCGCGACCGGCGCGCCGCCGAGACCCGCATGGCGGAAGTCCGCCGCCAAGGCGTAGCCGACCTCTCGATCCGCCCTGACAACTCGATCTCGCTCGGCGTCTTCTCCTCCGAGGAGGCGGCGCGCCGCTTCCTCACCTCGATGGAGGCGAAGGGCGTGCGCGGCGGCGAGCAGGGGCCGTTCACCAAGGAGTTGCGTGAAATCGCTATGCTCATCCGCGAGCCCGATTCCGAGCTCCTCGCGCGCCTCACTGTCCTGCAGCGCGACTTCCCCGCCGCCCGGCTGCGCGCCGTCCCCTGCCCCCCGCAATAAAAGCAATAAAAGGGTCAGACACCTTCATTGGCATCGGGCGGGGCGCCGCGTTTCTTGCCCTTTGGCCACCCGCGTACGAGCGGTGACGCGCGTCGCCCTATCTGCGTTTCGACGGAATGGCAAAAGCTCGGTGTTCCAAGCGCCCACGCATTATTCAGGCAGTATCGGATCCGCTCGAGTGCCTCTGCGCTGAGGGGGTCTTCGAACATCGCCGCATAGGCCGCGCGCCGGCCGGGGCCGGAACCGCTCATCCCTTGAGTGAGGCAGTGAGGCGTCACCAGATCGTCGCGCTGGCCCAGCGAATAGTGGCGATGGGACGACCAGGGATAGTCAACCGGCAACGAAACCAGCCCGGCGCGCACGGGATTCATATCGATGTACCGGTGACACGTCAGGAGATAGGTGTCGGCCTGCACCACGGTGGAACGATAACGTCCCTCCCACAACGTCCCGGTCCGCTGATGGCGTGCGTTGAAATAGGCAACAAAGCGGCGACCGACACTCTGAAAGGTCTTGGGAAAGCTATCTGCCGTTTCGCCCGTGGCCAGGAGGTGGACGTGGTTCGTCATGAGCACGTACGCGTGAATCGCCATACGGGACCGCGTCGCCGCATCGACAAGGCACTGCAGGAAGTACCTTCGATCGCCATCGCACAGGAAAATGTCCTGACGGTTGTTTCCCCGCACGATCAGGTGCGCGGGAAGGCCGGGGACGAACAGGCGGGAAAGGCGGGGCATGCCTGAATAACGTGCTGGGCGTCCTTCCGCCGACAGCAGCAATGAAGGAGTCTGACCCTTTTATTGCGATAATCATTCCATGAAACGCCTGCTCGTCGTCGCCGGACTCTTCGTTGCCGGCTGCTCGGCCATCGATCCGCACAACATGATCGGGCGGCAGCTTGGAGAGGCGACGGGGATACCGACGGAGCCGGTGCCCGGGTCGCAGGCGAAGGGCCTCGATTCGGCGGCGCGCGAGCGGGCATTCGACTTCGTATGGAATACGATCAACCAGCACTATCACGACGCGTCCTTCAACGGCGTTGACTGGCGCGCGGTGGGTGTCCGCTACCGCCCGATGGCCCTGGCCTCGAGTACCGACGAGGCGTTCTGGGATCTCCTCGACCGCATGACGGGCGAGTTGAAGGACGCCCATACGCGGGTGGACTCACCCACCCGGGTGGAATTGAGGAATCGCGACGAGTCGGTCACGCTGGGATTCTCGTTCGTGCCGCTCGAGGGCCGGCTCGCGGTGACGGGCGTGCATCCGGAGTCCGACGCGTGGTGGGCGGGCGTGCGGCCGGGGATGACGCTCGCGGCGATCGCGGGCGAGCCGGCGCTGCGCGCCTACGACAAGCTGATGGCCGACACGCGCCTCGATTCCACCGACCGCTCACGCCACATGCGCGCGGTACGCCGGCTGGTGTCGGGCGCCGACGGATCGAGCGTCGAGTTCACCTTCGATCGCGGCGACGCTACACGCTTTTCGGCGACGCTCACCCGCAATCGCCTCAGCACGCGTCCGGGTGCCAGCCACCGCATCCTGCCGTCGGGATTCGGATATCTGCGCCTCACGCAATGGACGCTCGGGCTGACGGGAAGCACGCTCGAGGGCCTGGCCGCACTCAAGAGCACGCCCGGTATCGTGATCGACCTTCGCGGCAACCCGGGTGGCTCGGTGCATGCAGTCAACTTGCTCCTGGGGCGCTTCTTCACGACGCGTACCGATCTGGGCCGCTCCACCACGCGCACCGGCCGACCCGTCGCGATGTTCTTCGGGACGGTGGAGATCATGAAGCTCAAGAGCGAGCTCGCCGGCAGCAAGGACGCCTACACGGCACCGGTCGTGGTCCTGGTGAACGCCGGCAGCGCCAGCGGCAGCGAGCTATTCGCCGGCGCGATGCAAGCGGCGGGACGCGCCGTCATCGTGGGCGAGCCCAGCTGCGGCTGCCTGCTGGGATTCCTCGGCTATACGCGCGTGCCCGGCGGTGGCGAGCTCGCCTACAGCGAGGTCGGTTTCCTGCTCTCCAACGGGAAGCGCATCGAGGGCGAGGGCGTGATCCCCGACCACCTGGTTGCGCGCACCTTCGCCGATTTGCGCGAGAACCGTGACCGCGCGCTCGAGACCGCGCAGGAGCTCCTGAAAGCCGCTGCCAAAGTCCCATTGCCCGCGGCCAAAAATGGCCTCTGACAGCGGTTTTCAGTCCGCGCTGAATCCGGGCGTTGCCAAGCGCGAGGTGTGGGCATGGTCGATGTACGACTTCGCCAACTCGGGCTACACGACGGTGGTGCTCACGGCGGTGTTCAACGCGTACTTCGTGAGCGTGGTGGCCGGCAACGCGCCGTGGGCCACCTTCGCCTGGACGGCGGCGCTGTCGGTGTCGTATGCGCTCGTCATGATCGCGGGCCCGCTGCTCGGCGCCTGGGCTGATGCCCACGCCGGCAAGAAGAAGCTGCTCGCGATTTCGACCACCGCCTGCGTCATCGGCACCGCCGGCCTCGCGTGGGCCGGGCCGGGGGCGGTGGCATGGGCGGTGGTGTTCATCATCCTCTCCAACTTTGCCTACGCGATCGGCGAGAACCTGTGCGCCGCCTTCCTTCCGGAGCTGGCGCGGCCCGAGGCGCTCGGCAAGGTGTCGGGCTGGGGCTGGAGCCTCGGCTACTTCGGCGGCATTCTCGCCCTCGCCATCTCGCTCGCGTGGGTGATGTCGGCGGCCTCGCGCGGCTCCACGACCGGCGACGCGGTCAGTGGGACGATGCTCATCACCGCCGCCATCTTCGCGCTCGCCGCTCTTCCCACCTTCCTGTTTCTCAAGGAACGCGCGCGGCCCGTCGGTGTGCCAGGCGCGAAGGCCGCATTTGCGCGGCTGATGGAGACCGCCCGGCACGCGCGCCAGTATCGCGACCTGATGCTCATCTTCGCCTGCGGCGCTTGTTACCAGGCCGGGGTGGCGACCGTCATTGCACTGGCCGCGATCTACGCCGAGCAGGTGATGGGCTTCAAGACGCAGGACACGATCATGCTGATCATCGTCGTGAACGTGACGGCGGCCATCGGCGCGTTCGCCTTCGGGTACGCGCAGGATCGCATCGGCAAGGTGGCGGCGCTGCGGATCACGATCGTGGGATGGATTGCGATGACGGTGGTGGCGTTCCTGTCCACGACGCCGGCGATGTTCTGGGTAGCGGCGAACCTCGCGGGGCTGTGCATGGGCTCGAGCCAGTCGGCCGGGCGGGCGCTCGTGGCCTACCTTTCCCCCGCCGGCCGCAGCGCCGAATTCTTCGGCCTCTGGGGCGTGGCCACCCGCCTCGCCGCGATCCTCGGCCCGCTCACCTACGGTGCTGTCACCTGGGTTACCGGCGGCAACCATCGCCTCGCCATCCTCCTCACCGGCGTTTTCTTCGTCGCCCCCCTGATCGTGCTGGCGTTCGTGAACGAACGCCGCGGCCGCGCGCAGGTGACCCCCCAATAAAAGGGTGAGACACTTTGATTCGCGAATGACTGTGTGTGTACCTTTT
>JANNKG010000311.1:0-4112 GCA_031396185.1 Burkholderiales bacterium
GTGGAGAGCTCGGCGACCGAGTACTGCAGCTGGTCGCGCGCGACGGCTGCGACCGGGAAGCCCTTCACGTACTCCTGCATCTTGGGCGTGGCCCACGCGTCGGCGCGCACCGCGACATAGCCGGTGTCGATGCCCCATTGCGCGGCACGCTCGGGGGTGGTCATCCACTTCGCGAACTTGACCGCCGCGGCCTGTTGCTCTTTCGTCGCCTTCTTGAAGATGTAGAAGTTGCCGCCTCCGGTGGGCGAGCCGCGGCGCTTCGCCTGCGGCAGCATCGCGACGCCGAAGTCGAACTTCGCGTTGTTCTTGACGTTGGTGAGATTTCCCGTGGTCGTCCACATCATCGCGATCTTCTTCTCGAAGAAATCCTTCGGCGTCGTGCCCCACTCGATCACACCCGTCGGCATCACCTTGTGCTTGCGGCCGAGATCGACCCAGTAGGCGAGCGCCTCGATCACCTCGGGCTTGTCGAAGTAGGTCTCGGTGCCCGCGGAGTTCATCAGCTCCACGCCGTTAGGCGTCGTGAGCCCCTGGAAGAGCCAGTACGGAAATCCCGAAGAGGGGATCTGCACGCCCCACTGGGTCACGTTTCCGGACGCGTCGCGCTTGGTGAGCTTCTGCGCGTACTCGAGCATCTCCCTCCAGTTGGCGGGCGCGCGGTTGGGATCGAGGCCCGCTTCCTTGAAGAGCTCCTTGTTCCAGTACAGGACGATCGTCGAGCGCTGGAACGGGATGCCCCACGTCTTGCCGTCGGTCTGGCTGTTGGCGAGGAAGGCCGGGAAGTAGGGCGCGGCGTCGGCGCTCTCGAAGGCGACGATCGCGTCCTCGTCGATGAGCGTGAACATGTCGGTGGACAGCAGGACCGCGGTCACGGGCGGGGTGCCGCTCTTGTGCGCCGTAAGCGCCTTCACGATCGTCTCCTGGTAGGAGCCGGCGTAGATCGGCTTTACCTTGATGCCGGCGTTCTCCTTTTCGAAGTCGGCCGCCATCTGGTCGACGATCTTGGTGATCGGGCCGCCGACGGCCACGGGGTAGTAGAAAGTGACTTCGACTTGTGCCGCTACGGCGAGCACGGCGGACGCGCAAGCCGCGGCCAGAATCCTCCAGGCGTTTCTCATGGTTTTCTTCCTCCGGTGAGTGGATCGAAACGGTGTTCGTGATTCCTGTCCCAGGCGACGCGGACATCATCGCCGGTGCGGGTCGGAGCGCGGCCCGCCACGCGCACCAGCATCGTCTGGCCGTGCGCGTCCACGGCGACGAGCGAGTCGGCTCCCAGGTATTCGACCGAGCTCACGCGCCCGGCGATGCCTTCGGTCGCGAGGTGCATGTCCTCGGGGCGCACGCCCGTGACGGCCTCGCCGCCGTTCAGCTTCATCAGGTTCATGGGCGGGGCGCCGATGAAACTGGCGGTGAACGCCGTGGCGGGGTGCGCATACAGCTCCTCCGGCGATCCTACCTGCTCGATCCGCCCGCCGCGCAGCAATACCACCCGGTCGGCCATCGTCATCGCCTCGGTCTGGTCGTGGGTCACGTAGACCATGGTGATGCCGAGGCGCTGCTGGAGAGCGCGGATCTCGCGGCGCATCTCGCCGCGCAGCTGGGCGTCGAGGTTCGAGAGCGGCTCGTCCATCAGGCAGACCTTCGCCTCGGCGATGATCGCGCGCCCCAGGGCCACGCGCTGCTGCTGGCCGCCCGAGAGCTGCGAGGGCTTGCGGGCGAGGAGTGTCTCGAGGCCGAGCAAACCTGCCACGCGCTTCAGCTTCGCCTCGCGGTCGGGCACCTTGCGCACGCGCAGCCCGAAGACGATGTTCTCGGCCACGGTGAGGTGCGGGAACAGGGCGTACGACTGGAACACCATCGCCAGCCCGCGCGCCGCGGGCGGCAGGCGCGTGACATCCCGCCCGTCGATGCGGATGGTCCCCGAAGTGGGTGTGTCGAGGCCGGCGATCAGGCGCAGCGTCGTGGATTTTCCGCAACCCGAGGGCCCGAGGAGCACGACGAATGACCCGGGCTCCGCGGAAAAAGTGATGCCGTCGAGCGCGCGGGATTCCCCCCAGTGCTTGGCGACGTTTTCGAGTTCGATGGGCGACACGGTGAACGAGTCTGCCCGATGCTAGACTTCCGGGCAATTTTCCCGATCCTTTGCGACCATGACCACGCTCGTCGTCTCCGTTCTCGTCTACCTCGCGGTCACCATCGCCATCGGCCTCTACGCGACAAAGTTCGTCAAGAGCTCGAAGGACTACCTCGTGGCGGGCCGCAGCCTGCCCCTCTACATGACCACCGCCACGGTGTTCGCGACCTGGTTCGGGGCGGAGACGGTGCTGTCGGTCTCGGCCACGTTCGTGAAGGACGGGCTGGGCGGCATCCCGGCCGATCCGTTCGGCGCCACCTTCTGCCTGATCTTCGTGGCGATGTTTTTTGCCCGCGCGTTCTACCGGATGGACCTGCTCACCATCGGCGACTTCTATCGGAAGCGCTACGGCAAGGGCGTGGAGGTGCTCACCAGCATCGCGGTGACGCTTTCCTACCTCGGGTGGACCTCGGCACAGCTCACCGCGCTCGGCATCGTCTTCAACTCGCTCTCCCAGGGTGCGATCTCGCTCAACCAGGGAATCCTGTTCGGCGCAGTGATCGTTTTGATCTACACGACCCTCGGCGGAATGTGGTCGGTCGCCCTCACGGACCTCTTCCAGTCGGTGGTCATCGTCGTGGGGCTGATCTACGTGGCGGTGCTCGCCTCGGGCATGGCGGGCGGCTTCGGGACCGTCATCCAGCACGCATCGGACGCCGGGAAGTTCCAGTTCTGGCCCACCGGCGGATCGAAGGAGTGGTGGCTTTTCGTGGCGGCGTGGGCAACACTCGCCATCGGCTCGATTCCCCAGCAGGACGTCTTCCAGCGGGTCACCAGCGCCAAGGACGAGAAGACCGCGGTGCGCGGTTCGCTGCTGGGCGCCGCCGCCTACTTCACCTTCGCCTTTGTGCCGATGTTCCTGGCCTACGCGGCGTTGATGGTCGATCCCAAGATGGTGAACGCGCTGCTTTCGCAGGAAGGACGCGAAGTGCAGCTGATCCTGCCGAACTTCGTGCTCGCGCACACGCCGGTGTTCGCCCAGGTGATGTTCTTCGGCGCGCTGCTCTCGGCGATCCTGTCGACGGCGTCGGGGGCGCTGCTCGCGCCGACGGCCCTCTTCACCGAGAACGTGGTGAAGCCGCTTTTCGGCGAGATGGGCGACAAGCGCTTCCTGCTCACGCTGCGGGTGATCCTGGTGTTTTTCACCGCCGGGGTCCTCATGTTCGCGCTCAACAACACCAGCACCATGTACGAGATGGTGCAAAACGCATACAAGGTCACCCTCGTCGGCGCATTCGTGCCGCTGGTGTGCGGTATCTACTGGAAGGGGGCCACCACCCAGGGCGCGCTCGCCTCTGCACTCGTCGGCCTCGTGGTGTGGGTCATCTGCGAGAGGTTCTTCGCCGATGCGCTCATACCCCCGCAAATGGTGGGGTTGTTTGCCTCCGTGATCGCGATGGTCGCGGGGTCTCTCGCCCCCCAACTGGTACGCGACAGCCGGTCGGGAAGCCACGTGAAGGCCTGAGTCCTGCGGCCTGGGAGCGTTTCACCCCGCTTTTTCCGCACTTCGTCGCTTTGTCCTTTTCCCGTCACGGATCCGTGCCTAAAGTGCGGCCATGTTCACAACGAACACGACAAGGGAAAAGCAAATGAACACCTACAAATTCTCGCACCTGCCCAGCACTTCTTCGGTGGCCGCAAGCGTGACGATGCTGGTCTGCGCCTGGTTCGCCCTCGCAGGTGGCGCAATCCTGACCGACCAGCACTCCAGCGGGACGATCGAAGCGGCGCGCGCCGCGCCGGCGGCCAGTGCCGCGATCCCGGCCGAAGCCCGCTTCTCGATTCGGGTCGAGGCCAAGCGTCGCGCCTGATCCCTTTACCCCAGCGAGTGCTTCGCCCGGCGCAAGCCGGGCTTTTCTTTGGGCGCCCCGTCCAGGACCACGAAAGCGCGGTTCGTCACACCAGCGTTGGCCCCGAAAGGGGGCCGGGGGTCAGTTGGGATACGAGGGATCGTGGCCGGAAGGCGCATCCCCTTTGA
>JANNKG010000328.1:0-1623 GCA_031396185.1 Burkholderiales bacterium
ACCGCGCACGATCCCGAGCGGGTGGCATTCAGCTCGTCGGCGAGTTGCTCGGCCTCGGCGCGCGAGCGGTGGCAATGGAGCACGACACGGCTGCCGGCCTCGTGCAAGCCGCGGGCGATGGCGGCGCCGATGCGCCGTGCCGCGCCGGTGATGAGGACCGCGCCATCCTGCATGCTATATTCCGCCGCACCCGAGAAAAACGAATGCGAAGTGTAGCCGAAGGCTCCGCGATGGCGTTCTCTTCCGATCCGATGCTTCCCCCGCCGTCTGCCGATGCGGCGGCCCATTCGCAGCGGCTCGCCGAGCACATCGCAGCGGTGATCGCCTCCGAGGGCGACTGGATTACGTTCTCGCGCTTCATGGAGCTCGCGCTTTACGCGCCCGCCATGGGCTACTACACCGCGGGGTCGCGCAAGTTCGGCGGTGACGGAGATTTCGTCACCGGCCCCGAGATCTCCGACATGTACGCGAAGTGCGTCTCCCGCCAGGCGCTCCAGGTGCTCGAGGCCACGGGCGGCGACGTGCTCGAGCTGGGCCCCGGTTCGGGAGTCCTCGCCGCGGACCTCTATGGCGAGCTCAAATCGGTTGGCCGCGCGCCACGGAACTATCTGTTACTCGAGGTGAGCCCCGAGCTGCGCGAGCGGCAGCGCGCACGCATCGCCGAGCGTTTTCCTGCGGACCTCGACCATTTCACCTGGATCGACCGCCTGCCGGAGAAGATCCGCGGCCTGGTCATCGCCAACGAGGTGCTCGACGTGGTGCCGTTTGCGCTGGTGCATCGCAAAGATGGGGAGCTGTACGAGCGCGGCGTGAGCGTGAGCGACGCTGGGTTCGTCTGGGACGACGAGCGGTTGCCCCAGGGCGAGCTGCGACGGCGCGCCGCCGCGGTGCTTCCCCCCGGCGACTACGACTACCTCACCGAGATCGGCCTGCCCGCCGAGGGCCTGGTGCGCACCATCGCGCAGTCACTCGAGGCGGGTGTCGCACTCTTCATCGATTACGGCTTCTCCGAGCGCGAGTTCTACCATCCGCAGCGCTCGATGGGGACGCTACGCTGCCATTACCGCCACCGCTTCCACGGCGACCCGTTCTTCATGCCGGGCCTGCAGGACATCACGGCTCACGTGGACTTTACCGCCATGGCGCGCGCGGCGGAGCAGGGGGGCGCCGAGGTCGAGGGCTTCACCACCCAGGCGTATTTCCTCATCTCCTGCGGCCTCGCGGTGCTGGTTTCCGCGGGGGATCCTACCGCCACGCTGTCGCGGCTCAAGGCCACCAGCGCCGTCCACCGCCTCATCAGCCCGTCCGAAATGGGCGAGCTCTTCAAGGTGATGGGCATCGTGAAGGGCATGGAGGGCCCGCTGCTCGGGTTCCAGTCGGCACGCCACCTGCCGCTTTAAGTCCGCAGCGCGGCCAGCACCTCGTCGAGCATCTTCTTCGCGTCGCCGAAGAGCATCCGGTTGTTCTCCTTGTAGAAGAGCGGATTGTCCACGCCGGCGTAGCCCGACGCCATGCTGCGCTTCATCACGATCGAGGTGCCCGCTTTCCACACGTCCAGCACCGGCATCCCGGCGATCGGGCTCGACGGGTCGTCCTGCGCGCTCGGGTTCACGATGTCGTTCG
>JANNKG010000335.1:0-1525 GCA_031396185.1 Burkholderiales bacterium
AGGGCGCCACCATCCTCATCGCGCGCAAGAACTTCGGCTGCGGCTCCTCGCGCGAGCACGCCCCGTGGGCGCTGCAGCAGTACGGCTTCAAGGCGGTGATCGCGCCGTCGTTCGCCGACATCTTCTTCACCAACAGCTTCAAGAACGGCTTCCTGCCGATCGTGCTCACCGAGCTCGAGGTCGACCACCTCTTCAACGAGGCCGCCGCCACGCCGGGTTACCGGATCACGATCGACCTCGCGAAGAAGACGGTGACCACGCCCGCGGGCAAGTCCATGGGTTTCGAGGTCGACGCTACTCGGCAGCAGAACCTGTTGAAGGGGCTGGATGAGATTGGTCTCACGCTCGAGCGTTCGGACGAGATCAAGGCGTACGAGGAGACGCGCAAGAAAACCGAGCCCTGGATCTTCCAGTGAAGATCGCATTGCTCGCCGGCGACGGCATTGGCCCCGAGATTCTCCGCGAAGCCGTCCGTGTTCTCGACGTGCTGCGCAAGGAAGGCCTCACGATCGAGACCGAGGAAGCGCTCGTGGGCGGGGCGGCCTACGACGCGCACAAGGAGCCGCTGCCGGCGAAGACGCTGGACCTGGTGAAGTCCGCCGATGCGGTGCTGTTTGGCGCGGTGGGCGGCCCGCAGTACGACAAGCTCGACCGCCCGCTGAGGCCGGAGGCCGCGATCCTGAGTCTTCGCAAGGAGTGCGACTTCTTCGCCAACCTGCGCCCGGCCACCGTGTTCCCGGAGCTGGCCGATGCGTCGACGCTGAAACCCGAAGTCGTGAGCGGCCTCGACATCATGATCATCCGCGAGCTCACCGGCGACATCTACTTCGGCCAACCGCGCGGCGTGAGCGGCCCGAAAGGCAACCGCGTCGGCATCAACACCATGCACTACACCGAGCCGCAGATCCGCCGCATCCTGCACGTGGGTTTCAAGACCGCACGCCAGCGGGGCAAGCGCTTGTGCAGCATCGACAAGATGAACGTTCTCGAGGCTACGCAGCTATGGCGCGACCTCGCGGAAGAGGTCAAGGCGGAGTATCCCGACATCGAGCTTTCGCATATGCTCGTGGATAACTGCGCCATGCAGCTGGTGAGGAACCCGAGGCAATTCGACGTGATCGTGACGGGCAACATGTTCGGCGACATTCTTTCGGACGAGGCGTCGATGCTGACGGGCTCGATCGGCATGCTGCCGTCGGCTTCCCTCGATGCGAACGGCAAGGGCCTGTACGAGCCCATCCACGGTTCGGCGCCAGACATCGCGGGGAAGGGCGTGGCCAATCCTCTCGCCACGATCCTCTCGATGGCGATGATGTTCCGCTACACCTTCGAGCTCCCGGCGGTTGCGCTGAGAATCGAGCGCGCGGTGCGCGCCGCGCTCGCCTCGGGCCTGCGCACGGCGGATATCGCCGCCACGGGATCGTCGAAGGCCACGAAACCGGCCACCACCGCCGAAATGGGCGCGGCGGTGGCTAAAGCGCTCTAAAAACAGGGGGTGGCGGGTACGAGGGCGGCCCGCCTCTGC
>JANNKG010000347.1:0-8826 GCA_031396185.1 Burkholderiales bacterium
CGGGCGCATGAGCACACCCGGGGCAGAGTCCAGCCGGTATTAGGCGGCTAGAGCGTAGTTGCTATCGTTGGCGACTATTGTCGTTAGCGGTTGTATTTACGAGGTGATCCGCCCCTCGGCATGCCCTGAAGCTGCTTCCGTACCCGCGTCGAAACCGGGTCGCCCCCATAAATCGGGGATAATGCCCACTCAGTATACGGCACTGAACATTTTGGATCGTTCCCCCACGCTTTCAAGGAGTTCCAATGACACCAACAAGAATTGCCGGCATCGTTTTCATCGTCGCGGGCGCCCTCGCGCTGGCTTACGGTGGATTCAGCTTCACCAAGGAAACCCACAAGGCCGAGATCGGCCCGCTCAAGCTCCAGGTGAAGGAGAAGGAGCAAGTCAACGTGCCGCAGTGGGCCGGAATCGGCGCGCTCGTGCTCGGAGTTGTGCTGGTAGCGGTCGGCGGAAAGAAGTAGTCAGCCGCGCAGCAGGTCGAGCGGCGCGTAGCGGCGGTTGAAGACGCCGGACGCGTCGCTCCCCCACCAGCGCTCGGCGACGGTGGTCCACAGGCGCCGTGAATCGATGGTGGGATCGGGCCCGCCGATGGGGTGCAGGCGTTGCACGCGTGGAGCTTCTCCGTGCAGCCCACCTTTCACGCGCCCGCCCATCACGAAATGCGTCGTCGCCAGCCCGTGGTGCGTGCCGTGATCTTCGTTTTCCATCGGCGATCGGCCGAACTCGTCGTACGTTGCCACCAGCGTCTCGTTCCAGCGCCCGATCTCGATCATCCCGGCGCGTAGCGCCGCCAGTCCCTCGGCAAGGCGCTTCAACGCGTCTCCGTGGTACTTCAGCTGGTCCCAATGGCAGTCGACAGAGTGGTGCTTGTCGCCGTCGAGGCCGTTCAGCGTCACGTGGATCACCGGCACGTGGCGGTCGGCCGCGGCGAGTTCCACGGTCATGCGCATCGCCTGGCCGAGCGGATCATCGGGAAATCGCGTCTTGAGCGCGAGCGCGGGGATGGGCCGCGTGGCGCGCGCGCCGCGCTCGCGACCGCGGGTGTTTGTCTCGAGCGCGCAATCGGAGATGCGCCGCTTGGCGAGGAGCTCCTGCGCGTGGTGGACCTGGACCACGCCGAGGCGGTCGCCGCGAAAGGGTCCCATCGGATCGGACTCGCGGATATCGAGGTCCCCAAAAGCGATCGCATCGGCAAACGCGTCGGGCACCGGCGAGCGGCGTGCGAGCGCGCGCGTGACCCAGCCTTCACGGACCAATGCCTCGTCGGCGCCGGTGAAGGCGATCTCGACATCGCGGTAGTGCTGCTGGGTGGCGTTCGCGTAACCCACGCCCTGCAGGAGGGCGAGATCCTTCGCCTCCCACGCGGGAATCAGCCCCGCGAGCGACGGGTGGAAGCCGTGCGTGTCGGTGAGCTTCAGGACCGCGTCGCGCGGCACGGCGAGGGTAGGGCGGACGCGATAGTAGGTTTCGCTCGTGTACGGTACCCAGGTATTGAAGCTGTCGTTGCCGCCGTAGAGGAACACCAGCACGAGGAGGCGACCCTCACCCGGGGAGGCAGATGCCCACGCGGGCAGGGTGGCCGCGAGCGGCGCGGCGGCAAGCGCTTTCAGGAGGCTGCGGCGATCCATTTTCCGATCTCTCCCGCGGACTGCACGATGCCGTCCGCATTCCACGAGGCGGGTTGCGGGCCGTCGCCCAGGTATCCGTAGGCGGCGGCCAGCACCGGCATGCCCGCCGCGCGCGCCGCCTGGATGTCGCGTTCATCGTCGCCCACGTAGAGGGTGCGCGCTGGCACGACCCCCAGCTTGGCTGCGGCGAACAGCAGCGGATCCGGAAACGGCTTGGAACGCGGGCAAGTGTCGCCGCCCACCACCACCGCGGCACGTTCGGCGAGGCCGAGGGATTCCATGATGGGGTGGGCAAAACGCTCGAACTTGTTGGTGACCACGCCCCACGGGATGGCGCGCGCCTCGAGGTCGCCGAGCAGCTCCGGCATTCCAGGAAAAAGGCGCGTGTCCACGCACAGGTTCCCGCCGTAGAGCTCCAGGAACTCCTCGCGCATGGCCGTGAAATCGGGGTGGTCGGTAGTCATCTCGAATGCAGAACAAATCATGCCACGGGCGCCCTTGGAAACGTGGGGCCGGACGAGCCCCAGGGGCACCGGAGCGAGTCCACGTCGCGACCGCATCCGGTTCACGGTGTGGGCCATGTCGGGCGCGGTGTCGGCCAGAGTGCCATCCAGGTCGAAGAGCACCGCCTCGATCACTTGCGGCATCCCAACACGTAATTCACGTCGATATCGCGCCCCAGCGAATACACCCGGGTGAGCGGGTTGTACGTCATGCCCGTCAGGTCGGCCATCGCGAGGCCGGCCGCGCGGCAGTGGCCGGTGAGCTCCGAGGGCCGGATGAAGCGCGCGTATTCGTGGGTGCCGCGGGGCAGGAGTCGCAGCACGTACTCCGCGCCCACGATCGCGAACAGGAACGACTTGGCATTGCGATTGATGGTCGAGAAAAACACCCAGCCGCCCGGCTTGGCGAGGCGCGCGCAGGCGGCAACCGTGCTGGCGGGATCGGGCACGTGCTCGAGCATCTCCATGCAGGTCACCACATCGAACGCCTCCGGGGTCTCGGCGGCGAGCGCCTCGGCGGACACCAGGCGGTATTCGACCGTGCTTGTCGTCTCCATCGCGTGCAGCATCGCGACCTTCAGCGGCTTGTCTGCGAGGTCGATTCCCGTCACCTGGGCGCCCAGGCCGGCCATGGCCTCCGTGAGGATTCCGCCGCCGCAGCCCACGTCCAGCACACGTTTGCCTGCGAGCCCGCCCGCCAGCCGGTCCAGGTGGGCAAGGCGCAGCGGGTTGATCTCGTGCAGCGGACGAAACTCGCTCGTGGGGTCCCACCAGCGGTGGGCGAGGGCACTGAATTTCGCGAGTTCGGCGGGATCGACGTTCGTGTTCATGCAATGCGGCTCCGCCACCAGCGGGCCTTGTCGTGGAGGTCCTGGGCGTCGAGGGTCAGGAGGCGGCGCTCCTCGAGGCGTGGCTCGCCGGCGACCCAGACATGGGTGACGTGCTCACGGCCTGCGGCATAGACCAGGTCCGATACCGGGTCGAAGCACGGCAGGGTCTCGAGCGACGAAAGCTCCACAGCGGCGAGATCGGCGGACTTGCCGGGCTCGATCGACCCGATCTCCCCATCGAGGCCGAGGGCGCGCGCGCCGTCGAGAGTCGCCATCTCGAGCGCTTCGGCGGCGCTCACCACCGACGCGTCGCCGCTCGCGGCCTTGGCGAGGAGCGCCGCGGTGCGCATCTCGGTCCACGGGTCGAGGCGGTTGTTGCTCGCCGCGCCGTCGGTGCCCAGGCCGACGCACATGCCGCGCGCGAGCATGCCCGTGAGATCGGCAATTCCGCTCGCGAGCTTGAGGTTCGACGACGGACAGTGCGCCACGCTCACGCCCTCCCGGGCCAGGAGGTCGAGCTCGACGTCCTCGAGATGCACTGCATGTACGGCGATGAGCCGGGGGCCGACCACGCCCAGGCGCCGCAGGCGCTCGAGGGGGCGCACGCCGTGCTGCGCGATACCCTGCTCGATCTCGGCGCGGGTCTCGTGCACGTGAATGTGAATCGGCACGTCGAGCTCCTCGGCCAGCACCGCGATGCGCTTCATGGCCTCGTCGCCCACGGTATAGGGCGCGTGGGGTGCGAGGGTGAACGTGAGGAGCGGCTCGCCCTGATAGGCGTCTCGGGTCGCGAGGCCTTTCGAGAGGTAGCCGTTCACGTCGGGGGCATAGGCGCTCGGGAACTCGATGGCGATCACGCCCAGCGAGGCGCGCATTCCGGCGCGCAATGCCGCGCGCGCCGTCGCCTCCGGAAAGAAATACATGTCGTTCACGCAGGTCACGCCGGCGCGCAGCATCTCCGCCATGGCCAGGAGGCTGCCGTCATGGGCGAACTCGTCGCTCACGTGCTTGGCTTCGGCCGGCCAGACGTGGTCCTGCAGCCAGGACATCAGCGGCAGGTCGTCGGCGAGGCCGCGCATCAGCGTCATCGCCGCGTGGCAATGCAGGTTGACCAGGCCGGGGATGAGGGCGTGGCGTTCGAGCCGTAGGAGGGTGCGCGCCTCGAAGCGCTCGAGCGCCTCCTTCGTAGGCATCACCGCGACGATGCGCCCGCCCTCGACGGCCACCGCGTGGTCTGCCAGCACCGCGCGCGGCTTTACCGGCACCACGTGGGCCGCACAAATCAGGGTGTCAACGCGTTGCATGTCGCAGACATTGTGGATGATTCATGCACCGGATTATCAACACAGAGGGCACAGAGGCAACACAGAGGGGCACAGAGGAAGACAAGGGCCGGGAATGATTCGTGGCCAAGCCTCCATCCCACGAGAGTATTCGCGTGGTTTTGCTTTCCTCTGTGCCCCTCTGTGTTGCCTCTGTGCCCTCTGTGTTGATAATCCGGTGCATGAATCATCCACAATGTCTGCCAAATGCAACGCGTTGACACCCTGATCTGCGCAGCCCACGTGGTGCCGGTGGCCCCGCGGGCGGTGCTCGCCGATCACGCGGTGGCGATCGACGCGGGGCGCATCGTGGCGCTGCTGCCGACGAAAGAGGCGCTGGCGCGCTTCGAGGCGCGCACGCTGGTGCGGCTCGAGCGCCACGCGCTCGTCCCGGGCCTGGTGAACCTGCACTGCCACGCGGCGATGACGCTGATGCGCGGCATCGCCGACGACCTGCACCTGATGGATTGGCTGCAGGGCCATATCTGGCCGGCCGAGGCGAAGCACGTAAGCGACGAGTTCGTCCACGACGGCAGCCTCCTTGCCATGGCGGAGATGCTGCGCGCGGGCGCGACCTGCGTGAACGACATGTATTTCTTCCCCGAGGCCACCGCGCGGGCCGCACTGCGCGCCGGCATGCGCGCCTGCCTGGGCGTGATCGCCATCGAATTCCCGAGCGCCTACGCGCCCGACATGAACGGCTACCTCGCCAAGGGGCTCGCCACCCGCGACGCCTACCAGGGCGAGGCGCTCCTCTCCTTCACCCTCGCCCCGCACGCGCCCTACACCGTGGGCGACGAGGCCCTGAAGCGCATCGCAGTGCTCGCCGAGGAGCTCGACGTGCCGATCCACACCCACGTGCACGAGACGCGTGCCGAGATCGAGCAGGGCATCGCGCAGCACGGCGTGCGCCCGCTCGAGCGCCTGCGCCGGCTGGGCGTGGTCGGCCCGCGGCTCATCGCCGTGCACGCGGTGCACCTCGAGGATGCCGAGCTCGACGTCATGGCCCGCGAGGGCGTGAGCGTCGCCCACTGCCCGTCGTCGAACCTGAAGCTCGCGAGCGGCATCGCCAACCTGCCGGGGATGCGCGAGCGCGGCATTCGCGTGGGCCTGGGCACCGACGGGGCGGCAAGCAACAACCGCCTCGACCCGTGGACCGAGATGCGCACCGCCGCCCTGCTCGCCAAGGCCGCGAGCGGGGATGCGGCCACGGTGAGCGCCGCCGACGCCCTCGAGATGGCCACGCTCGAGGGCGCGCGCGCCCTCGGCCTCGAGGGCGAGATCGGATCGATCGAGCCGGGCAAGGCGGCCGACCTGGTCGCCGTCGAGCTTTCCTCGCTCGAGACCCTGCCCTGCTTCGATCCGGTATCCCACCTCGTCTATTGCGCCGGCCGCGAGCACGTGAGCCACGTCTGGGTGGCAGGCGAGCCGCGGCTGGACGAGCGCCGCCTCCTCACCCTCGACGAAGGGGACCTGCACGACAAGGCCCTCTGGTGGCAAAGTCGCCTTTCATGAACTCGAACGTCGATCCTTCGGAACTGGCCAAGTTCAGCGCCCTCGCCCACCGCTGGTGGGACCCCACGAGCGAATTCCGCCCGCTGCACGAGATCAACCCGCTGCGCCTCGCGCACCTCGAGCGTCTCGCCGGGGGCCTTGCGGGCAAGCGCGTGCTGGACGTGGGATGTGGCGGCGGGATCCTCGCGGAGTCCATGGCCGGCCTTGGCGCGCAGGTGACCGGCATCGACCTCGCCGACAAGCCGCTGAAGGTCGCGATGCTGCACGCGCTGGAGACGAAGAGCAGCGTCGAATACCGGCTGGTGTCCGCCGAAGCGCTCGCCGCGGAATCCCCGGAGTCCTTCGACGTGGTCACCTGCATGGAGATGCTCGAGCACGTGCCCGATCCCGCCAGCACCGTGGCCGCGTGCGCGCGCCTCGCGAAGCCGGGCGGCTGGGTGTTCTTCTCCACCATCAACCGCAACGCGAAGTCGTTCCTGTTCGCGATCGTGGGCGCGGAGTACGTGCTGCGCCTCCTGCCGCGCGGAACGCACGAATACGCGCGCTTCATCCGTCCCTCGGAGCTCACCGCCCATTGCCGTGCGGCGGGCCTCGCGATGGCCGACCTGACCGGCATGACCTACAACCCGCTCACCCGGGTCTATGCGCTCGGCCGCGATATCGACGTGAATTACACCGCGGGCTGCCGCAAATGATCGAGGCGGTGCTCTTCGACCTCGACGGCACCCTGGCCGACACCGCGCCCGACATGGCGCGCACCGTGAACCTCATGCGGGTGAGCCGGGGCCTCGCCCACGTGCCGCTCGAGCAGGTGCGCCCGCACGTTTCCAAGGGCGCCCGTGGCATGATTTGCTCTGCGTTCGAGATCACCCCCGACCACCCCGATTTCATGGCCCTGCGCGAGGAATTCCTGGAGCTCTACGGCGGCAACCTGTGCGTCGATACCCGCCTCTTTCCCGGGATGCCGGAGCTGCTCGACCAGCTCGATGCGCGCGCCATCGCCTGGGGCGTGGTCACCAACAAGTTCGAGCGCTTCGCGCACCCGATCATGCAAGGCCTGGGCCTCGCCCAACGCGCGGCCGTCGTGGTCGGGGGCGATACTTGCCCGCGTTCCAAGCCTTTCCCCGATCCGTTGCTGTTCGCGGCGGCGTCGATGGGCATCGCGCCCCCGCGCACGCTCTACGTGGGCGACGACGAGCGCGACGTGCAGGCGGCGCGCGCGGCGGGCATGCCGGTTCTGGCGGCCGGCTATGGATACCTGGGCGACGGTCCGCAGCCCGCCGCGTGGAATGCCGACGGCATCGTGCAATCCGCGGGTGAAATCGGAAAATGGATCGCCGCAGCCTCCTGAAGGCGCTCGCCGCCGCCCCTCTCGCGGCGACGCTTCCGGCGTGGGCTTCTCCCTCCGCGGGGAATGGCCGGCTCCTGGTGCTGGTGTTCCTCTACGGCGGCAACGACAGCTTCAATACCTGGGTTCCGTACTCGAACGAAACCTACTATCGCGTGCGCCCCACCCTTGCGGTGCCGCGCGACGCGGTGCTGAAGATCACCGACACCCACGGCTTCCATCCCTCGCTCGCCGCGCTCATGCCCGCGTGGCGGGCGAAGGACCTGGCACTGCTGCAGGGCATCGGTTACGCGGACGCCACGCAGCAGCACTATCGCGATATCGAGATCGCCTTCACCGGCGCCGACGAGGCCCTGGTCCGCGACGGCTGGGTCACGCGGGCACTCGCGCGCCGCACCCCCGTGCCCGAAGCCTTCGCCGATGCGATCGCTTTCGGCGACCTCGACATCCGCGAGTCCGATCCGATGGGGCCGTTTCGCGGCGACCGCCTCGGCGTGGTCCAGGTCCACCACGCGCAGGAGCTGCTCGCCAAGCGTCGCATCTCCGAATGCGCGCTCGAGACCAACACGCGCGGGCGCGAGCGCGCCGCCCACGCCACGCGCGAGATCCCCGCGCTCGCCCTCAAGACGAATTTTCCCGCCGACCCGATGGGCCTGGCGATGCGCATGACGGTGGAGCTCGCCGCAGCCGATCGCCACGTGCCGGTGATCCACGTGGCGCTGAACGGCCTGGATGGTGACAAGCACCACTCCGTGGATTGCCATTGGGACCAGCTCAAGTACCACGGCGATGCGCTCAAACGACTCGCTGAAGGGCTGGCGGCGCTGCGCGCGGGCATGCTGGAGATCGGACGCTGGGACGAGACGCTGGTGGCGACCTACGACGAGTTCGGCCGCTCGCCGATGGAAAACGAGGACCACGGCACCCACCACGGCCTGGCGACCACGCACTTCGTGATGGGCGGGCGCGTGAAAGGCGGGCTGCTCGGGGAAGCACCGCGCGTGCAGCGCCTGCACCCGATCGGCGGGCCCGATCCCACCATCGACACCCGCCGGCTGTGGACCACGGTCGCCGAGCGCTGGTGGGGGGGTGACGCCTCCGGCGTCTTCAACCGCCGCTACGCGCCCCTCGACCTGCTGCGCGCCTAAGTCTCCCTCTGCCTCGGGCGCCCGGGGAGTGGAACGTGGCGTGGGAGAGGGCCGGGAGAGGGTTACTTCTTCCCGCCAGCCGCCAACAGCACCACGCCGAGAACGATCGCGCCGAGCCCCGCCCACTGGGGCACGTTCACACGCTCCTTCTCCTGCACCTGGAGCTTCAGCGGCCCGATCTCCGCCTTGTGCGTCTCCTTGGTGAAGCTGAAGCCGCCGTAGGCGAGCGCGAGGGCGCCCGCGACGATGAAGGCGATGCCGGCGATTCTGAGAGGTGTCATTGGAAGTCCTTGAAAGTGCGGGGAACGATCCCACATGGTGGGTGCCGTATACTTCTGTAGGCATTATCCCCGAATTTAAAAGGGGGCGACCCGGTTTCGACGCGGGCACGGAAGCAGCTTCAGGGCATGCCGAGGGGCGGATCACCTCGTAAATACAACCGCTAACGACAATAGTCGCCAACGATAGCAACTACGCTCTAGCCGCCTAATACCGGCTGGACTCTGCCCCGGGTGTGCTCATGCGCCCG
>JANNKG010000405.1:0-9796 GCA_031396185.1 Burkholderiales bacterium
TGGGCGATTCGGAAGATCCCGACAAGGTGATTGCCGAGGTCGCGGTCCCGCAGGCCAAGGCGCCCGGAAAGAAAAAACGCGCCGATGCCCCCTACGGCCTTGGCGCGGGCAGCGGCGGCGACGCTCGCCGGGGCGGCGGCGACATGGCGCGGATCTTCATCGGCGCGGGGCGTAACGCGGGCGTGCGCCCGCAGGACCTGGTGGGCGCGATCGCCAACGAGGCCGGCGTCGCCGGTGGCCTCATCGGCGCCATCCAGATCACCGAGCGCTACTCGCTGGTCGAAGTGCCCGAGGATGTCGCGCAACAGGTGATCAGCGCGCTCGGCAAGAGCTCTATCCGCGGCAAAAAAGTCCAGGTGCGGCGCGACCAGGCCAGCTAGCGTCCCCGCTTCAAGTCGCAAGCGCCGTCAGGGCATCGCCGCCGCCGGTCAGGACACGCACACGCTTGAAGCCGGCCTTCCTGAGCTCATCGGCCAGCCACGCAGCGCTCGCTTCATTGGGGCAGGTGCAAAAGGTCACGACGATCCGCTCCCGGGCCTCGGGCGGCAATAGCGACACCACGGCATCGCCGCGGAAGTCGACAGCCCCGGGAAGCGTGCGTGGGTCTGCATCGCGGGCGAGCGTCGAGCGCGCATCCACCAGCACCACGTCGGGATCCTCGAGGCGAAGCGCAATCAACTCCTGCGGGCTGATGCGCACCGCGCGGTAGAGGCGCTTGAGGCGCGTGCGGTGCGCTGCCTTCAGGCCCACGTACAGCGCGAGGAGTCCGCCTATTACCGCGAGCGACCAGGCGCCGACGCCGGCCATGCCATCGATCACCTTCTGCACCTCGCGGCTGAAGATCATGCCGGCGCCGATGTAGGCGCCGCACCACGCGAGCGCTCCCAGCGAATCGAAGCCGAGGAAGCGGCGATACGGCAAGCCCATCGCCGCGGCCGTGGGGATCGCCACGGCCGATACCCCCGGGATGAACTTGGCCACGAGCAGAAGCGGGGCGCCATGCCGCGCGATGAGGTCGTCGGTGCGGCGCACGCAGGTGTCCGGCGACAGCGACAAACGGCATATGACGCCGAGCAGCGCCCGCCCACGCAAGCGTCCCGCGAGGAACCAGACATGGTCGGCGATGACGCACGCGGCCATCGCGGACGCCAGCACCAGCTCGGCACGCAGCAGCCCGGCTTCGGCGAGCGAACCGGCGGCCACCAGCAGGGGTGCAGCGGGCAAGGGCAGGCCGGCCTGCTCGACCAGCACTGCCACGAACACCAGGGCGAGCCCCCACTGGGGGAGCAGATCCAGCGGATTCAGTTCTTCTCGTCCTTGAAACCGATATGCCAGTGGGTCCCATCGCAAAACGGCTTGTTCTTCGAGGCCCCGCAGCGGCAAAGCGTGTAGTGCTCCGAAGAGGCCCCCTCGCCCTGCTGCTGGTTTAGCAACGTGATCCCGCCGGTGATCGCAAGGGGACCGTCCTTGGTAACCGTAACCAATGGGGCCCGGTCATGATTGCGGTGCTCGACACCGTCGATCGAATAACTGAGAGCACCCGACGGGCACTTTCTGATTGTTTCGATGATTTCGCGTGCGCTCGCTCCGTCAGGATCGATCCACGGATCATCATCCATCCTGAACACTTGCTTGAGATTGTCAGTGCAATAGCCGGCGTGGGAACAAATGCCGCGGTTGTCGTGCACCGTGATGTGCTTTCCCGCGTAGTCGACGCGTTTGTCCAACGACCCGTCCGCCAGTTTCTTGTCGGTGAACCCGAGCTTTGTGTGGCTGCCATCACAGAAAGGTTTGTTGCTCGATCCGCCGCAGCGGCACAACGCGACCCCGGTTACCGTGGAACAGGATTCGCCGTTGGATTTTTCGATCCTGGGGATGACGCGCGGCGTCGGATCGTTGATCAGGTAATACGGCCCGTCTGGAAGGCAGGCGATCTGCGCGGTGCTTTTGCTCATTCGATCCTGCTCGTCGAGGGCGCCGACGAGCTCGCCCAGTGTTGGGCTCTCGTCTTCGGGAAGTCCTCCAAGTATAGCCGCCGAAACTCTCGACCCGAATCGGGGCGCGCACGCACCGCAATACGGCGCTGGATTTTTCATCCATCGCGAGAAAAACAATCGTTTGTGCGGCACGGCATCCGGCCGTACGTTGCTCTCATGAAAACCAAAACGCAGTACCCCGAACACATCGAAGAGATCGCCCGCCGCGCGGGCATGGAACGCAGCCTCTACATGGGTGAAGCAATCGGCAATGCGCTCGCGATCGCCTGGCAGGCGCTGGGCTCCCTCGGCGGGTGGATTCGCCGAGGGGCACCGCGCGTTCAGCGCCCCGGCTGAGGCCTACTGCCCGAATGCGGCTTTGAGTCCCTGCGCCGCCTGCTTCTGCGCGGCCTTGGCATCGTCGACCACGGAGGCCATGCCGAAGAACTCGTGCGCTACGCCGGGGTAGTTCGCCTGACGGCGCTGTTCGTGTCGCTCTTCCCGGCGTCGGCGAACAACCCTGATAACGTCACCGTAAGCCCGCGCGGCGGAGTGGTGCTGTGCGAGGACGGGGGCGGCGTGAACGATGCGTTCGGGTTCGGCGAGCGGATGCTGGGACTCGCGCCGTCGGGCGAGTCTTACATCTTCTGCAAGAACAACACCCTCCTCACGCCGGCGGATATCGCAGGCGCCGGCAAATTGGTGCCTCCAGGGGATTATCGGGGACGTGAATTCGCCGGAGCGTGTTTCGACGCAGCCGGCGACGTGATGTTCGCCAACATGCAATCCCCGGGAATCACCTATGCGATCTGGGGACCGTGGGCGCGCGGGAACCTGTAAAGACTATCCCCCGCATCCCGCAGCACGGGGCCGGCCGAAGAGCTGCACCGCGTAGTATCGGCCGGTCTTGCTGCTGCGGGCGACCGCGATCGCGGTATCGGTCACCGATCGCTCTAGCATGTTGGCGCGGTGGCCCGGGGACTTCTTCCATCCTTCGAAGTAGCGGATGGCGAGCTCTGCGGTCGCGAAGTCGTCCGAGCTGTACTGGTAGGAGATGTTCTCGGACACCACGCAATAGGCATAGCCGTGTGCGACGACCCGGTCCGAGAGTTTCCGGCCATCGGCCTCGTGACCGTATTTGTCGGTCCTCGCCATGAAATCGGCGAACGCCTGCGCGGCGCGGTGGAGCCTGGCGTCGGGCTCGACCTTCGCGCGGCCCTCGGCCCGGCGCAGCTGGTTGGTGCGCTCGACGACCAGCCGCTCGACGCGGTCGAGCTCGGGGCTCGCGCCGGATGCGAGCATCGCGGCCGCCATGAGCCCGAGCAGCAGGGGGATGCTTCGCTTCGATGTCATGGGTTGATATATAGCACCGAACCCACGGTCCCCAGGCACCCCACGGCAGCCGCAACGTAATGCGTGTGCAAAAAAAAAGAGCCGGCGCAAGGCCGGCTCGAGGTCCCGCCGAGGATTCGTCAGGGGCTCGGGGCGAGCAGGAACATCGCGCGCGCCGCGTACGCGGTGTCGGCGAAATCGCTGAAGAGCCCGTCCACGCCAATCTCGTAGAAGCGCAGGTACTCGTTGACCGGGTTGCCGGCATAGTCGGCGGCGAGCCGGCGCTGTTCGTTGCGGAAGGTGTATGGATGCACGACGAGCCCTGCAGCGTGCGCATCCGCGACGAGCGTCGTCGGGGGAAGAAGGTTCGCTCCCGTCTGGCTCATGATGTACGGCTTCCACGGACCGATTCCATCGGCGTAGGTCCTGATTTCCGCAAGCCCCGCCGGCGTCACCAGGTGGCTGTAGAGCTGCGTGCGACCGGCCACCGTCCAGTCGTAAGGCCGGTCGTAGGGCGCCGCGAAGTCGAGCGAGCCGTCGGCGTTGACGTCGTTGGCATCGATCAGCTGCACCAGCTTCACCCGCGTCCGGGCGCGAAGGTAGCGCAGGTTCGCCGTCTCGAAGGACTGGATGTAGACCGGCGCATCACGGCGGTTCCAGCCCGCGCGCTGCAGGGCCTCCACCAGCCGGTCCTCGAGGGCCAGGCCGAGCGCTTGGTGATAGGTCGGGTGCTTGGTCTCGGGATAGATGCCGATCGTGCGGCCCACTTCCCGGGACTTGCGCTTCGCGAGCGCGATCACCTCGTCGAAGGTCGGGATCGCGAACATCCCGTTGAAGCGCGGGTCGCGTTCGCCCGACGGCTGGATCGCGCGCAGCGTCCGGATCTCCGCCAGCGTGAAATCGCTCGCGAAGAAACCCTCCTCGGGAAATCCGTCGACGATCGCGATGCGCTTGCGGCTCGCGAATTGCGGCAGGTCCTTCACGTTGGTGGTGCCGATGAGATTGGGCTCATGGCGGGCGATGAGAAATCCGTCCTTGGTCGCCACCAGGTCCGGCTCGATGAAGTCGGCGCCGAGCTCGATGGCAAGCGTGTATCCCTCGAGCGTATGGTCGGGAAGGTATCCGGGGGCACCACGGTGGCCGATGACGAGCGGCGCCTTGAAGTCGCCGCCCCGGTGTTCGGCGGCGGCGATCGGCGATGCCAGGATGGAAATCGCGGCCGCAGCAGCGGCAACGAGGCTTGAAATTCTCATGGGGTTGTCTTTCTTCGCGGTGGGAGTGAGCGAAGGGTGCAGGGTCGAGTTGACGCGACCATGACAGGCAACCGTCACGCAATTGTCATCGCACGGCCGCCGCTACGATGCTGGAAATTGCGCCCGTCCGGAACCGGAGGATAATCATCCGCGACACCAGGAGATCGGGGAGGATCCTTGGACAAGCGGCAACGTGAACGGCCCCAGGGCATCGGGGCACGGATGGTGGTTTCCTACATCGGCGGGACGTGGACCGACAAGCTCGCCCTCGGCCAGTACGAGGTGAGCCTGAACAGCGAAGGCCTGCTGCTCACTCTCGACGTCGCGGTGCGTGAGAGCAACGCGAAAAACGGCGGGCCGGCCGCGCTGCGCGAATTCGTGAAGAAGCGCCGGCGCATCGAGTCCATCCAGATCGGCAAGCCCGCGTTCGTCGAGCAGATCCGCGACCGCGCGCGCCTCTCCGACAATGCCGAGGTCGGTGTCCAGCTGCGCACCGAGGGTTGCGACGTCCGTTACCCGGCCGCGCTGGTCTTCGGGCCCGACGCGATCACGCTCTGCCTAGGGTGACCCGGAGGCTGCGATGGCACGCCTCCTGATCCTGGTCCTTTCGTGGATGGCGCTTCCGGCATTCGCCTTCGATCTCGAGAAGTTCATCGACAAGCAGATCGAGCGGCAAACGGAAAGCGCGAAACGCGAGACCATCGAGACGCTCGCCCGCGACCGCGACCCGGCGGCGCGTGTGAAAGCCGCGGAGCGCCTCGCGAGCCAGAGGGAGCCGGAAGCGATCGCGGCGCTCGCGGGCGCCCTCTCCGACCGCGATGCCACGGTGCGCGTGGCGGCGGCGAGCGCGCTTTGGAGGATGGAGAAGGCGGCGGAGCCCGCCCGCGCCCAGTTGCTCGCCGCCCTCGACGATGCAAGCGCCGACGTGGTCGCACGCGCGGCGGGCGCGCTGCAAGCACTCGGGATGAAGGAAGCGGAGCTGGCGACGGCTCGCAGGCGCGTGCTGGCGTCCCCCGACGCCGCCCTCGACTCGCGCTTCCTGGTGGCGCGCAATCTCCTCGGCCACGAGCCGCCGGTGCGGTTGCTCGAGCCGATGGTCGCCTACCTGGAACGTGCGACGCGCGACTCCACTGGGAGCGGGTCCGATTCGAACCGGCACAACATCGAGCTCGCCGACAAGGCGCTCGAGCGACTGGTGAAGAACAGCAAGGACCGCGCCCTCATCGCGCCGCTGGTCGAGGCACTGGGCGCCACGAAGACGGGCCAGGTCATCCTCATCAAAACGCTCGCGGCGTTCGAGCCGAAGCCCGAAGGATGGACGCAGGTGCTCCTCGGACAGGTCGATGCGCCCCAGCCCCACGTTCGCGTTGCGGCCCTGCGCCACCTGCGCGATGTGAAGCAGGAGAAGGAGGTCGCGGCGTGGGTGCCACGCGCCGCCGCGATGCTGCGGGACCCCGATGCGTCGGTGCGAGCCGGTGCGGCGTCCGCCCTCGGCAACGCCGCGGGGCTCGCGGCCGGCGAGATCGACAAGGTGGTCGCGGCACTCGGCGATCCCGACAAATCGGTGAGGCGTGTCGCCGCCAACGCCATCGGGTATATCGGGGAGTCGAACCAGGCCATCGCTGCCGCTTCCAAGGCGCGTGTCGCGAGCCTCGCCACGCCCGCGTTGACCGCAGCGATGGAAAAGGACGAGGACGCCGAGGTGCGCACGGAGGCGCAACGCGCGCTCGCGAAGATCGGCGCCGGAGCCCGCGTCGCCGCCGTTGCCCCGCCCTCCGAGGGCGCCGAATCGAGCGGCCTGGCGGTGTTGCGCGCACGCAAGATCCCCTTCGAGGAGCACTACTTCGCCCGCGCGCTCACGGAAGTGGATGTCGAGGTGGTGCGCGCCTTCCTCGACGCCGGCAGGTCGCCCCTGGCGCCGGTGGCGGGAATGGGCTCGCCCATCCGCGCGATGATTTTCAGCGGCCGCGCCTGCGCCCCGGGTCAGCGGCCCACCAAGCCGCAGGCACTCGCAATGGCGAAGCTGCTGCTCGAGCGTGGAGCCGACGTGAACGCGGCGGACGACAACGGCAATACGCCGCTGATGGCCGCCGCAGGCGCGGGCTGCGACCGCGAGCTCACCCGGGTGCTGATCAAGGCGGGAGCCAAGATCAATGCCGTCAATTCCGGAGGCTTCACACCCTTCGAGTCGGGCCTCTGGATGGGCCACGACGGGCTGGAGGAGCTGGTCGCGGCCGGTTATCGCCTGCCCCCGGAGAAGGTGAAGATCTACCTCGAAGGCTACAAAGACCGGCCCGAGGCGCAGGCGATGGTCCGGAAGGCTGCCCGCAAGTAATCCTGCCGGGCAAATTGCTGCGCCGCACATTGCACGCCGGCCGCGCGCGTGCCTATCATGCAACCGGTTGCACGCATGGGCAAATGGGAGGCGCGATGGCCGAATATCTCAAGCAGGCGAAGCCGAAAGTCCCGCAAGACCGCCGCAAGCTCGAGGACACGGTTCGTGCGATGCTCGACCGCATCGCCTCCGAGCGCGATGACGCCGTGCGTCACTACGCGCGTGAGCTGGACCGCTGGGAGCGCCCGGACTTCCGCGTGAGCATGGACGAAATCCGCGCGGTCGCATCGAAGCTGCCCGAGACCTTCAAGCAGGACTTCGAATATTGCCGGCGCCAGGTGACCGAATTCGCCAAGCGCCAGCTCGAGACGCTGGCGCCCCTCGAAACGCAGATCTCCGAGGGCGTAACCCTCGGCCACAAGCACATCCCGGTCTCGACCGCGGGCTGCTACGTGCCCGGCGGCAAGTATCCGTTGATCAGTTCGGCGATCATGAGCGTCGGCACCGCGCGAGTGGCGGGGGTGCAGCGCATCGTGGCGTGTGCGCCGCCTCGGGACGCGACCGGCATGTATCCGCACACGCTCTATGCCCTGCACGCGTCCGGGGCCGACGAGATTTACCACCTCGGCGGCGTGCAGGCGTTCGCATCGATGGCGTATGGGTGTCTCGGCATGCCGGCCGTGGACATGGTCACGGGCGCGGGCAACTCGTTCGTGGCGGAAGCGAAGCGCCAGCTCTTCGGGCTGGTGGGTATCGATCTGCTCGCCGGTCCCACGGAGATCCTCGTCATCGCCGACGATTCCGCGGACGCGGCGCTGGTGGCGACCGACCTGCTGGGCCAGGCGGAGCACGGCCCCGACAGCCCCGCGTGGCTGGTGACAACCTCACGCGCCCTGGGGCAGGCCGTCATGCAGGAGATCGAGCGGCAATTGCCCGCACTGCCCACGCGTGCGCTGGCGGAAGCGGCGTGGCGCGATCATGGCGAGGTCGTCGTGGTTCGCGACGACGACGAGGCGATCGCGCTGAGCGACAAATACGCGCCCGAGCACCTTGAGGTGCAGACCCGGCGCAACGACTACTACCTCGACAAGTTGCGCAACTACGGCAGCCTCTTCGTGGGCGAGGAAAGCACGGTCGCCTACGGGGACAAGGGAGTGGGCACCAACCACACGCTGCCGACCAGCGGTGCCGGGCGATATACCGGCGGGCTGTGGGTCGGGAAATTCATCAAGACGGTCACCTACCAGAAGCTCCCGCCCAAGGCGAGCCACCGCATCGCGCCCATCGTCTCGCGCATCTGCGAGGCCGAGGGAATGATGGCTCACAAGTTCACCGCCGACGTGCGCACCAAGCGCTACGACTAAAGCAGCGCCGGCGATTCGTCGAGGACCCGAAGCAAAACCACAAGGAGGCGAAGATGGACGAAACCAAGTCAGGACGCTCGCGCCGCAAGTTCCTCGAAGACGTATCGATGCTCGCGACCGGCGCGGTTGCGGGTTCGCTCGTGCCCACCTTGCCTGCCTTCGCGCAGGCGAAATCAGCCGCTACCGGCACGGTTCGAGTATGGGGGGAGCCGGGTCCCTACGGCGGCGTAGCCGTTGACGGCATGAACGAGTGGGCCTCGAAGTTCGCGCCCGGGCTCAAATTCCAGATCGAGTCCCTCTCCTGGGACAGCGTCTATGTGAAGCTGATGACCGACCTCGCGGCGCGCAGGCCCGCCAACTGCATCAGCGTCGAGTCCCCCATCGCCATGCAGCTCATGGCGCAGGGGCTGCTCGAGCCGATCGACGACGTGGTGAAACTGGTCGGCAAGGATCGCCTGATCGAGGGCGCGAAGTGGGAGTACTGGGGCGCGTGGAAAGGCAAGCAGTACGTGCTGCCCGCGCACCACCAGCCGCACCTGCTGCTGGTGCGGCAGGACGTCGTGAACGAGCTCGGCCTCGGCGATCCCGACAAGTGGGACTGGAACGACCTACTCAACGCCGCGCGCACCATCACGGAAAAGAAGAAGGACATGGCGGGCATTTCATTGGCGCTCGGGCGCAACCTCTGCACCGACTACCATTTCTCCGCATTGCTGCACAGCGCCGGTGGGCGCATGTTCGATCCGAGCAAGCAGTTCGAAGTGGTGTTCGACAGCCCCGCCACCGTTGAAGCCCTGGAATACGTGAAAGCCCTGCAGCCTTACATGCCCAAGGGCGCGGTGAGCAGCAGCTTCCTCGAGGTGGTCGACTCCATCGTCACCGGCAAGGCCGCGATGGCGTTCTACTGGGGCCGCCCGTACGGCCGCGCCTGGGACGAGAACAAGGAGGTCTTCAAGAATCTCGAGGCCTACAACCACGCGCGCCATCCGAAGACCGGCTCACGCTCGAACTGGAACGACTTCCAGGGCTGGTGCATCCCGAAGGCCAACAATCCGTACATCAAGGAAGTCAAGGCCGCGCTCGCCTACTACCAGACTTCCAAGGTGTGGCCGGTGCGCTACTGCCACTCCCTGGTGCCGAACGTGTCACCGGTCTACAAGGACGTGGCCGCGGACCCGGCGCTCCAGACGCACCCGTTCTACGAGACCAAGAAGCGCACCATCAACACCTATTACGTGGACTCGCTCAAGCACTCGAGCAGCAGCGCCAACGAGATGCTGGGCGGAGTCAATCCGCTGGCGGGCATCGTGCACGGGCGCTCGATCCTCGCGCAGACCGTCCAGAAGGTCGTCATCGACAACTGGAAGGCGGCCGACGCGGCGAAGTGGGGCGCGAAGGAGCTCGAATCGGTGCGCAAGGAGCACTTCTCCCTGGTGATCTGAGGCCGCGGCGCCGGGGGGGGCCGGGCCGCCGCCCCCAACCCAGGGAAAAACAAAACCAAGGGGGGGGGCGGGCCAACCCCACGGCCCGCGCGTG
>JANNKG010000424.1:0-2087 GCA_031396185.1 Burkholderiales bacterium
GACGTCACGCGCGCCCCCGAGGTGGATACCAGCCTGCCGATCGGCGAGCGCGAGGCGGGCGGGCTCGGGCTGCACCTGGTCCGCAAGCTGGTGGATTCGATCGAGTACGAGTACCTGAAGGAGAGCCGGCAGAGCCGCATCACGTTCAGCATGACCGTACGGGAGAACAACAATGCTCGCGATTGAATATGGCGCAAACGGCGAGGTGGTCATCGCCGGGCGCCTGGATGCAGCGCAATGCGCCGCCGCCCAGACGTTCCTCGACCGTGTCCAGGGCCCGGTGACGGTGGACTGCACGCGCCTGGAGTACATCTCGAGCGCCGGCCTGGGTGTGCTGCTGAAGACCCAGAAGCGGCTCATGGCCTCGTCCGGCAAGCTGCGTCTTGCCGGCGTGAACCGGCACCTGCAGGACATCTTCCAGTATTCCGGATTCGACCAGATCTTCGAGATCCAGCCCGCCGAATAACCGTCCCCAATCCAACCTTTCCCGCCGCGCCGTGTAATTGTGAACAAGGACCCCGACGAGGCGCTGGTCGAACGCTGCCGCCAGGGCGACGGCGCCGCCTTCGCCGTGCTGGTGAAGCGCTACCAGAGTCCGATCTACAACGCCGCCTATCGCGTGCTCGGCAACGCGGAGGATGCGAGCGACATCGCACAGGCCGTATTCCTGAGGATCGCGGAGCGGATCGAAGACTATGACCCGAACTACAAGTTCTTCAGCTGGATCTACCGCATTGCCCTCAACGAGTCGCTTAACCTGCTGCGGCGCAACGGCCGCGATGAACCCCTCGGTGATGATGAAGAGATGCTCCCGGGCGATGCGCACGCCGATCCCGAATGGCAGGCACTCGAGGCCGAGCGATCGGCGCGAGTGCAGGGCGCGCTCATGAAGCTCAGTGTCCAGGATCGCATGGTGCTGGTGCTGCGCCATTTCTCCGAATGCAGCTATCGCGAAATCGGCCTCGCCCTCGACATCGACGAAAAGACCGTGAAATCGCGCCTGTTCGAAGCGCGCCAGCGCATGCGCGGGCTCCTGCACGAGGTGCATGCCGCGTGACCAGCCCATCGCGCGATGTCTTCCTGTTGATGCAGGACGTGCTGGACGGCGAGGCTTCGCCCGCCGAGCGGCTCCGGCTGGATCGGATACTGGAATCGGATGCGGATGCCCGCGGGCAATTCGAGGAGTTGAAGCGGCTATTCGGCGAACTCGGCGGCGTTCCCCGGTTGAACGTCCCGGCGGGATTCGCCGAGACCCTCACGCAGCGCAGCAAACCTTTTTGGCACTCGCGTGTAAGTAGGCTAGAGTCGGACCAAGCCCGGCGTAGACGGCCGGCAATAACAGATGCGCTTACCTCAACACTAAGGGAATTCACCATGGGCCAACAACGCAGCGGTTCGTTCGGACGGCGCAATGTTTTCATCGGCGTCAGCGTGGCCGTCGCGGCCGCCTTGCTGGTCGGGCACTACGCGCTCGATTTCCCCGGTGGAGGCGCGAGCGTTTCCGGCACGGTTGCCCCCGCCCAGCGCTACCGCGCGCCGCAGATCCAGGCCCAGGACGTGAAGCTCGGCGACCAGTCGATCGCGCAAGTGATGCAGTCGGAGACCTTCGACCGCCTGGTCAAAGATCCGCAGATTCGCGCGTTGACCCAGGACGCGTCGTTCAAGGCGTTGGCGGCGAACCCCGAGGTCTTCAGGATGTTGGCGGCGCATGCCGAAGCCTTTGCGGTGGTTGCTGCGCATCCCGAAGCTTTCAAAGCCATGTCCCTGCACCCGGAGGCATTCGCCGTGATGGCGGCGAATCCGGAAGCATTCCGCTCAATGCAGGCGACCCCGGAGGCCTTCCGTGCCCTGTATGCCAGTCCCGAGGCGTTCGCGGTGATGAAAGCCAATCCGGAAGCGTTCCGCTCGATATTGGCCCAGCCTGAAGCCTTCAAGGCGGCGCTCGCGAATCCCGAAGCGTTCAAAGCTGCGCAGGCCAGCCCGGAAGCGTTCCGTGCCCTGTATGCCAGTCCCGAGGCGTTCGCGGTGATGAAAGCCAATCCGGAAGCGTTCCGCTCGATATTGGCCCAGCCTGAAGCCTTCAAGGC
>JANNKG010000481.1:0-10275 GCA_031396185.1 Burkholderiales bacterium
GCCACCCGCCTGCATCATCATTCCCGCGAAGATCGGCGCCGCCGCCCAGCCGCCCGAGCGCACCAGCGCCGTGATCCCCGCCGCGGCCAGCCGTTCCTCGGGCCTGACCACCGCCATCACGTACGACTGGCGCGTCGGCACGTCCATCTCGTTCAAAGCCTCCCGCAGCAGGAAGAGGAAAGCGGCAAGCTCAAAGCGGCAAGCTCAAAGCGGTCCGAGGCAACGATGGTGAACAGCAGCAGGCTGGATGGAATGTGGGTGTACACCATGGTGTTCACCAGGCCGATGCGTTTCGCGAGCCACGCGGCGGCGAGATGGGAGAACGCCGAGAGGAGCCGGCCCGCGGCGAACAGCACCGCGATCGCCGCGGCCGAGGCGCCGAACTGCTCGGCGAAGTAGTAGGCGAAGAGCGCCGATCCGATGAAACCGCCGCCGAAGGAATCGATGAAGAAGAGCAGCGAGATCTTGGCGACGATCGGCTTGCTTTCCGGCGAGAGGCTGCGGATGCCCACGGGTGCGGCGCCGGGAAGGCTCGCGGGAAGCCGCGAATAAAGCACCGCGGCCGCGGCATACAGGACGCAGAAGAGCGACAGGGCCAGGCGCATCGCCTCGACGGTTGCCAAACCCAGCGATACCTCGAGGAGTGTCGGCAGCGCGGCGAGCAGGCCTCCGGCGGCGTAGCCCACGTCGAGCAGCACGTTGTACCAGGCGAATACGCGTGTGCGCCCGGCGTCGCTCGCGGTGGCTGGAAACAGCGCCTGCTCAATGATCGGGATCGCGCCCCGGTCGCGCCCGTGCACGTTGAACATGCCCACGAAAGCCGCGGCCGCGATCACCGGGAATGCCTCGGCCGAGAGCAGGATCACCGCGCCCAGCACCGGCAGGCCCGACATCGACACCAGGAGCGCGCGCTGCGAAAGCTTCGGTCCGAGCAGGAGCGTCACGAGGGCGGCAAGCGCCGCGCCCCACAGGGCCGCCGAGAGCACCACGCCGATCTGTGCGGCATTGAGTCCGAGCCGCGACGCGTAGAGCCCGATCAGGACCGCCATCAATCCGATGGCGAGCGCTCGCAGGAAAGCTGCGGCGTAGAGGATGCGGCGCAGGCGGACAGAGTCTTGCGGGCTCATCATGCCCGGATGATATGGGCAATTGGGCCCCCGCCTTCGCGGGGGCAGGCATCTGCTGCGCTAGATGCCTGGCTTGCGCCGCATGAACTCGTGGCGGTCGATGGAGCGCACCGTGACATCGCGAAGCGTCGGGCCATGCAGCACGGTGAGCACGACATCGACTCCCGCGGGGCCGCGCCTCCAGACCTTCTGGTAGAAATTCTCGAGTGATTCCACCGCCTCGCCGTTCACCGACAGGATGATGTCGCCGGCGACGATTCCCGCCCGGTCCGCGGGGCTTTCCTCGTTGACCTGCATCACCTTCACGCGTCCATCCTCCTCGAGGGAGTTCACGCCCAGCCACGGGCGGCGCGCGGCCTCCTGCCCGCCGGTCCGCACCATCTCGTCGAGGATCGGCTTCAGCAGGTCCACGGGCACGAACATGTTGCCCGGCAGGCGCTGGCCCGGCGTGAGCGCGTCGAGCACGAACAGCGCGCCGATGCCGACCAGCTCGCCTTCCTTGTTAATGAGCGCAGCGCCACTGTGGTCGAGACGCGGCGGAGACGTGAAAATCGCGCCGTCGATGAGGTATTCCCAGTAGCCCGCGAACTGGCGCTTCGAGACCACGGTCGCGATCGAGATGGTCTGCTCCTCGCCGCCGGTCACGATCATCAGGCGGTCGAGCTGCGAGACCGGCATCGCGGTTCCGAGGCGGATGCCTTGGCGAGAAAGCGGCACGATCGGTTTCACCAGCCCGAAGCCGGTTGCGTGGTCGTAGGCGACGACGGTCGCCGGAACCTTGTTCGCGTCGGAATCCACCAATTCGACCTGGTCGGCCTCGAGGATCAGATATCCGATGGTAAGCACCAACCCGTCCTTGCCGATCATCACGCCCGAGCCGGTGCGCTCCTGGCCGAGGCTCGCGTTGCTGCGGGCGTTGGGCAGCGCCTGCACGTTCACGCCGACCACGGCATTGGCCGCGGCGACAAGACGCTGGTAAGAAAGGTCTTCCTTGACCGCGTAAGTGTCTGCGACCGAGTGGGCCACGGCGGCCTCGAGCACGGGCGCGGCGTACGCGGAAAGCGCCACGGCAAGCTGGAACAGGATCCGGAGTCGCGCCTTCGTCGCCATTCGATCACCTCTCCCGGAGCAGGGTCCGGTCACGATTTCAAGGCTAGGCGCCCAACTCGGCCCTGGCGTGACGGCAAACGGCCGGGACCGGGTCCGAACGGACCAGGAACTTCGAGGATGCGTGTCGCAATCGCCCTCCGACGCCGGTCGGCTACCATGGCAATCCCATGAATTCACCCATCGCGCAAGGCGACCTGAGCGTCGTGCGAAGGCTCCTGCCCTACCTGTGGGAGTTCCGTGGTCGCGTGCTGCTGGCCCTGGTGTTCCTGGTGAGCGCCAAGCTCGCCAACATCACCGTCCCGTTCGTGATGAAGCGCATCGTCGACGGCCTCACGGGCCCGGCCGCCATCGTGGCGGTCCCGGTGGCGCTGCTGGTGGCGTACGGCGTGCTGCGGGTCTCGAGCACGCTATTCAACGAGCTGCGCGACGTGGTCTTCGTGAAGGTCGCGCAGCGCGCGATGCGCCGCATCGCCCTCGAGGTGTTCCACCACCTCCACGCCCTGTCGCTGCGCTTCCACCTCGAGCGCCAGACCGGCGGGCTCACCCGCGACATCGAGCGCGGCACGCGCGGCATCTCGACGCTGCTCTCCTTCATGGTGTTCAGCGTGCTGCCGACGCTGCTCGAGATCGCGCTGGTCACGGGGCTGCTGATCTACCAATTCGACGTCTGGTTCGGCGTGATCAGCGTGTCAGCGCTGGTGCTCTATGTCGCCCTCACTTTCACGATTTCGGAATGGCGCACCCATCACCGCCGCCAGATGAACGAGATGGATTCGAAAGCGAACACCCGCGCGGTCGATTCGCTCCTCAACTACGAGACGGTCAAGTATTTCGGCAACGAGGGCTACGAGGCGAAGCGCTACGATGAAAACCTGGTGCGCTACGAGCGCGCGGTGGTCACCAGCGAAACCTCCCTCGGGCTGCTGAATGCCGTGCAGGCGGCGGTGATCGCGCTCGCCGTGTCGCTGCTCATGTGGCGCGCGGCCGAGGGCATCGTGTCCGGCAAGCTCACTCTCGGCGACCTGGTGATGGTGAACGCGCTGCTGATCCAGCTCTACATTCCGCTCAATTTCCTCGGCGTGATGTATCGCGAGATCAAGCAGGCGATGGTCGACATGGAAAAGATGTTCCGGCTGCTGTCGGAGAACCGCGAGGTCGAGGACCGGCCCGGGGCGCAGCCGCTGGTGGTCGGGGGCGGCGGCATGCGCTTCGAGAATGTGGACTTCAGCTACGACGGCGTGCGCCCGATCCTCGAGGATGTGAGCTTCGAGGTGCCGGCCGGCAGGAAGGTCGCGGTGGTGGGCACCAGCGGCTCGGGGAAATCGACCCTCGCGAGGCTGCTGTTCCGCTTCTACGACGTGAGCCGCGGCCGCATCACCATCGATGGCCAGGACATCCGCGAAGTTACCCAGGCGAGCGTGCGCGCCGCCATCGGCGTGGTGCCGCAGGACACGGTGCTTTTCAACGACACGATCTACTACAACATCGCCTACGGGCGTCCGGAGGCGGTGCGCGGCGAAGTCGAGAATGCAGCGCGCGTGGCCCACATCGCGGAATTCATCGCCCGGCTGCCCGACGGATGGGAAACCACCGTGGGCGAGCGCGGGCTCAAGCTCTCCGGCGGGGAGAAGCAGCGCGTGTCGATCGCGCGCACGCTCTTGAAGCAGCCGCCGATCCTGGTTTTCGACGAGGCGACTTCGGCGCTCGACTCGCGCACCGAGAAGGCCATCCAGGCCGAACTCTCCGAGATCGCGCGCAACCACACCACGCTCGTGATCGCGCACCGCCTGTCGACGATCGTCGATGCCGACGAGATCCTGGTCCTCGAGCACGGGCGCATCGTCGAGCGCGGCACTTTCCGCGAACTGCTCGCGGCCGATGGAAAGTTTGCCGAGATGTGGCGCCTGCAGCAGGAGGAGGCGGTCAAGCAAGAAACTGCTTCAACGCCGCCAGCGTCTCCCGCGGAGCCTCGCTCATCATCGAGTGACCCGCATCCAGCGTGAGCAGCGTGGCGCCCGGGATCTCGGCCGCCAAGGCGCGGCCGGCTTTGAGCGGCGTCATCTGGTCGCGCCGGCCGGCGATCACCAGGGTGGGCAGCTTCAGGGCACGGATCGCCGCAAGCGGCGGCTGCCAGGCGTGGCACGCCTCGAGGTCGGCGTGCAGCACGCCCTCTCCGGCGCGAGCGTTCAGGGCGCGGCTCGCGCCATGCAATGAGGCTCCGGGAACCGGGCTTTGCGCGAGCAGCGCGCCGCGGGCGTGCCCCCAAGCGACCTCCATGTCGAACCCCGCGGGCGAATCGTCGCGCGCGGCCGCGAGGAATGCCTCGCCTACCGGCATCGGAGCGGAAATGCCAATGAGTGCGAGCTTGTTCACCCGCGCGGGGTGACGGATCGCCGTTTCGAGCGCCACGATCGATCCCATGCTGTGGCCGACGACGGCGGCGCGTTCCAGGCCCGCCGCCTCGATGAATGCCGCCACCCAGTCGGCAAGGGCGCCAACGGTGCGCCGCGCGGTCCCCGGGCTGCGACCGTGGCCCGGAAGGTCGACTGCCAGCACCGCGTGCCCGTGGTGCGCGAGGTAGCGCGACTGCCACTGCCAGACGCTGTGGTCGAAGGCCGCGCCGTGGACGAAAACGACGGCGGCCGGGCCGGGCGCGTAGGGGCGTCCGCCGGTGTAGGCGTAGGCGGGGTATCCCTCGACGATGAATTGCATGGTGATTGGGCCCCCGCCTACGCGGGGGCGACGTCCCTTAGGTGTGGGGCGACGGCCTCACTTCTGCGAAACATACAGCGCCCGGCCGAGGTCCTCGACCAGGTCGTCGGGATGCTCGAGGCCGATCGACAGGCGCACGGTCCCGCCACTGATGCCCGCCGCCGCGAGCGCCGCATCATCCATCCGGAAATGCGTGGTGGACGCCGGGTGGATCACGAGGGATTTTGCATCGCCGATGTTGGCGAGGTGGGAGAAGAGGGCGAGCGACTCGATGAAGCGGCGCCCCGCGTCTCGCCCGCCCTTCAGCTCGAACGCCAGGATCGCGCTGCAGCCGCGCGGGTAGAGGCGCGCGGCGAGCGCGTGGTCCGGATGGGAGGCGAGGTGCGGATGGTGGACCCGCGCCACCGCCGCGTGGGTGGAAAGGTATTCGGCGATTTTCGCGGTGGAGTCGATATGGCGGGCCATGCGCAGCGGCAGGGTTTCGATACCCTGCAGGATCTGGAAGGCGGTCATCGGCGCCATGCAAGCCCCGAAGTCGCGCAGCCCTTCGCGCCTGGCACGAAGCAGGAATGCCGAGGCGGTGGACTCCTCGGCGAAAACCATTCCGTGGAAACCCTCGTATGGCTCTGTGAGGGTCGGGAATTTGTCGGCCCCGAGCCAGTCGAACCGCCCGCCATCCACCAGTACCCCCCCGATCACAACGCCATGACCCGACAGGAATTTGGTCGCCGAATGCATCACCAGATGGGCCCCCTGCTCGAGCGGCCGCCCGAGGATCGGCGTTGTCACCGTGGCATCGATCAGCAACGGAAGCCGGTGCTCACTTGCAATCTGGCCCAGAGCCGGGATATCGAGGACGTCCACCGAGGGGTTGCCCACGGACTCGCCGAAAAGAAGCCGGGTTTCCGGCCGGATCGCCCGCTGCCATGCGTCGAGGTCGCGCGAGGGCACGAAGGTGGTCTTGATGCCGAAGCGCGGCAGGGTATAGGCGAGCAGGTTGTGCGAGCCTCCGTAGAGGCTGGCCGAGGAAACGACGTGCCCGCCCTGGCCCATCAGGGTCACCAGCGCAAGGTGCAGCGCGGCTTGCCCGCTCGCCGTGGCGATGGCGCCGGCGCCACCCTCGAGGGCGGCGATGCGCTCCTCGAACACCGCCACGGTCGGATTGGACAGCCGCGAGTACACATGGCCGGGGACCTCCATGTTGAAGAGGGCGGCGGCGGTATCGGCGTCGGGCAGGACGAAAGACGCGGTCTGGTAGATCGGCACCGCCCGCGCCCCGGTGGCGGGGTCCGGGGACTGTCCCGCGTGGACCGCCAGGGTGTCGGGATGGGGCAATTTCGGGGGGGTGTGGGGGCCGGGATGATCCATCGGAATCAATTTGGAATCATGTGTTTGGGTTGTAGTTTTCGAATTTGCATCAGATGTTGCCGCAAACCCCTTATATTTGCTATGGTGTCGGCTGCCCCCAGAGGATTGTGACCCTGTGAACCGTGTTCTAGCCACCTTTTTGGCTGCCGCCCTGTCGATGGGCGCGGTCGCGGCCGACCGGCCGACCGCCAAGGTTCGCGCCACCAAGGCCGCGCACGTCGTCGAGCTCAACAACGTTGACGGCTCGCCCATCCTGAAGTCGTCCGGCGTGCTGGTGCTCGATCCGGCGACCGGCCACACCCTGTATTCCAAGAACGCCGACCAGGCCACGCCCATCGCCTCGATCACCAAGCTGATGACGGCGATGGTGGTGGTGGACGCGAAGCTCTCGATGGACGAGGCGCTCCAGATCAACGACGACGACATCGACCTGGTGAAGAACAGCCGCTCGCGGCTGCCGGTCGGCCAGCACTTCCGCCGGGATGACCTGCTGCGACTGGCGCTGATGGCGAGCGACAACCGCGCCGCCTCGGCGCTGGGGCGCAACTATCCGGGCGGCCTTCCCGCCTTCGTCGTCGCGATGAACGCCAAGGCCAAGGTGCTCGGCTTGAGCGCCACGCATTTCGTCGATTCCTCGGGCCTGGCCCCCGGCAACATCTCGAACCCCGCGGATCTCGGCAAGCTCGTGGCCGAGGCATCGAAGTACAACCTGATTCGCGAGTACTCGACCACCGGCGCCGTCGACGTGACGCTGCCCGACTCGAAGCGCAAGCTCTCCTTCGTGAACACCAACGCGCTGGTGCGCGGCTCCGACTGGCAGATCGGCCTGTCGAAGACCGGCTACATCAGTGAGTCCGGCAAGTGCCTGGTGATGCAGGCGATAATCGCCAACCAGCCGGTGGTGATCGTGCTGCTCGACTCCTGGGGCAAGCTCACCCGCGTGGCCGATGCGCAGCGCATCAAGAAGTGGCTCGAGAAGAACCCGGCCAGGCTGGTCGCCCGCCCGCTGCGTTCGGGTTGAGTGTGATTCCCGCGTAGGCGGGAATCCAGACCGACGGCGCACCCAGCAGGGCGCGCCGTTTTTACTTGCGCTGCCGGAACGGTTGCGCGACATGGGGCAAAATCCCTCCCATGAAAATTGCGATGATGGGATCGGGCGGCGTTGGCGGCTTCTTCGGTGGCCGCCTCGTCCAGGCCGGCTACGACGTGAGCTTCGTCGCGCGCGGCAAGCACCTCGCGGCACTGCGCGACCAGGGGCTGCGAATCGAGAACGAGCCCCAGGGCGACATCCACGTTCCAAAGGTCCGCGTGACCGACGATCCGGCGACGCTCGGCCCGGTCGACCTGGTGATCCTGTCGGTCAAGCTCTGGGATACGGAAGGCGCCGCGCACGCCCTCGCGCCGATCGTCGGCCCACAGACCGGCGTGCTCTCGCTGCAGAACGGCGTCATCAAGGACGACATCCAGCGGCGCATGTTTCCGGCCGCACAGGTGATGGGCGGGGTCTGCTACGTCGCCTCCCACATCTCGCGCCCGGGCGTGATCCACCAGACCGGCACGATGCAGCGCATCGTCGTGGGTGAGTACGACGGCAGGGTCTCGGAGCGCGCGAGCCAGCTGCACCAGGCGCTGGCCAAGTCGGGCGTCAAGGCCGAGCTCAGCACCGACGTGCGTCGCGCCATCTGGGAGAAATACGTGTTTCTCGTGGCGCTTTCGGGCTCCACCACCACGATGCGCCGGCCCCTGGGCGCGGTGCGCGCCAATCCGCGCGCGCGCGCTTTCTTCCTCGACCTGATGCGCGAGACGGTGGCCGTGGGGCGTGCCCATGGGGTGGCACTGCCCGAGGACTATGCCCAGGATCGCCTCTCCTTCGCCGATACGCTGCCCTTCGACATGACGTCGTCCATGCACCACGATCTCGAGCGCGGCAACCGCATCGAGGTCGAGTGGCTGAGCGGCGGCGTGGTGACGCTCGGCGAGGCGAAGGGCGTGCCGACGCCCGCCAATCGCGCGGTGTGGGACATCCTCGCGCTGCACGCCGCGGGAGCGGCGACGCCATGACCGCGCCGGCCCTCACGGTACGCGCCCTCCGGTCGGTCGCGGTGGAGGTGCCGATGCAGCACGTGCTCGGCACGAGCCAGGCGGCGATGCGCGCGGCACCGCTCCTGCTGATCGACGTCGAGACCGAGGAGGGCGTGACCGGCCGCTCGTACCTCTTCTGCTATGTGCCTGCGGCGGCGAGCGCCATTGCGACTCTGCTCGCCGAAATCGAGCGCCAGGTGAAGGGCCAGAGCATCGTGCCTTCGGACCTTTGGGCGCGCCTGGCAAAGCGTTTCACCCTGATCGGCGTGCAGGGCGTGGTGCGCATGGCGATGGCGGGCTTCGACGTCGCCTGCTGGGATGCGCTCGCGATCGCATCGAACCTGCCGCTGGCGACGATGCTGGGAGCCGGCCCCCGCGCCGTGCGCGCCTACAACAGCTGCGGCCTCGGGCTGATGGCGCCCGGAGCGCTCGCCGACGAGGCCCAGGAGCTCATCGAGGCGGGCGGCTTCTCGGCCGTCAAGCTGCGCCTCGGCTATCCGAGCCTCGAGGAAGACCTGGCCGCGGTCGTCGCGGTGCGCAAGCGCGTGGGCGACGGCATTCACGTCATGGTGGACTACAACCAGGCGCTGTCGGTCGCCGAAGCGATGCGGCGTGGACACGCGCTCGACGCGCACGGCGTCTACTGGATGGAAGAGCCGATCCGCCACGACGACTACCGCGGCTGCGCGCAGCTGGCTGCCGCGCTCTCGACGCCGATCCAGATCGGAGAAAACTTTTCCTTGCCCTTCGCGATGGACGCGGCGCTCGATGCGCGCGCCTGCGACTACGTAATGCCCGACCTGGAGCGCATCGGTGGCGTGACCGGCTGGCAGCGCGCCGCGGGCATCGCCGCGGGACGCGGCATCGAGATGTCCTCGCACCTTTTTCCCGAGGTGAGCGCGCATCTGCTGGCAGCGACTCCCACGGCCCATTGGCTCGAATACGTGGACTGGGCCGCGCCGATCCTCGAGCAGCCGATCGAGATCAAAGGAGGCTGCGCACTCATCCCCGACCGGCCCGGCACCGGGATCGCCTGGAACGCCGCCGCCGTGGAGCGCTTTCGCTTGCGGTAAAACGGGGGGGGCGCCACTTCGGGGCGTGGCGCGAATCTGCGCACCACTTCGGCGCACCGGCCTCGCCGCCGATTTCCAGCGAGCAACGCTTTCCGCAATCGGATCAGCGTCCTATCGCATGTAGCCGGCTTCTGGCACAGACCTCGCTAAGGATCTTCCCACCAATACTTTTTTTTCACCCGGGGAAGAGGAAACCAATGAAACGTCGCTCATTTTTCAAGGCGCTGGCGCTGACCGCCGCGCTGTTCCACGCAGGCTTCGCATCCATCGATGTCGCTGCGCAGGCCAAGACCGTCAAGGTCGGCGTGCTGCATTCGCTCTCCGGCACCATGGCCATCAGCGAGACCGTCCTCAAGGATGTCGCCCTCATGGCGATCGAGGAGATCAACGCCAGCGGCGGCGTGATGGGCAGCAAGATCGAGGCCGTGGTCGTCGACCCCGCTTCGAACTGGCCCCTCTTCGCTGAGAAGGCACGCCAGCTGATCACCCAGGACAAGGTCGCGGTGACCTTCGGCTGCTGGACGTCGGTGTCCCGCAAATCGGTTCTGCCGGTCTACGAGGAGCTGAACGGCCTGCTCTTCTATCCCGTGCAGTACGAGGGCGAAGAGCTCTCGAAGAACGTCTTCTACACCGGGGCCGCGCCCAACCAGCAGGCGATCCCCGCCGTCGAGTACCTGATGAGCAAGGACGGCGGCGGCGCCAAGCGCTGGGTCCTGCTCGGAACCGACTACGTATACCCGCGCACCACCAACAAGATCCTGCGCGCGTTCCTGAAGAGCAAGGGCGTCCAGGATAAGGACATC
>JANNKG010000534.1:0-22371 GCA_031396185.1 Burkholderiales bacterium
TCGATGTTGAGCTTCGCGACCTTGAGCCGGCCCTCGTAGTCCTTCGCGATCTGGTCCAGGACCGGGGCGATCATCTTGCACGGGCCGCACCACTCCGCCCAGTAGTCCACCAGGACCGGGGTCTGCGACTGCAGCACCTCCTGCTCGAACGTGTCGTCCGTGATGTGGATGATCTTTTCGCTCACTGGGGCCTCAGATTCGATTTTCGGGATTCCGCCGGGGAGGGATGCGTCGGGGGCGGCTCGGGATGGGTAATCGTAGACCAAACCCGGCCACAGTGGCAAAGGCCCGGGTTGGGGCGGCGACGGACGCTCTGCTAAAATGCGTGTCGCTTTGCGGTCGCGAATCGGATTTTCCCCAAGAGGCATTCATGACGTACGTGGTCACCGAGTCCTGCATCAAGTGCAAGTACACCGACTGCGTCGATGTCTGCCCGGTTGATTGCTTCCGCGAGGGCCCGAACATGCTCGTGATCGATCCGGACGAGTGCATCGATTGCACGCTGTGCGTCGCCGAGTGCCCGGTCGAGGCGATCTTTGCCGAGGACGACGTCCCCGCGGACCAGAAAGAATTCACCGCCCTCAATGCCGAGCTGGCAAAGCTCTGGAAGCCGCTGGTCGAGCGCAAGCCCGCGCCCGCGGATGCCGATGATTGGAAGGACGTGAAGGAAAAGAAGCACCTGATCGAGAAGTGACGCGCCGGCCGCCTGGCGCGTCATCCCCGTGACGACGGGGATCCAAGTGCTCCGCCGCCTGGCGGGTCTCAGGGTGAATATCTCCTAGCCCCCTTCGAGGGCTAGAATTGCGGATGTCAGAAGCATCTCACCGCGGCAAGCTCAAGGTTTTCTTCGGCGCCTTCCCCGGCGCCGGAAAGACCGATGCGATGCTCGATGCTGCGCGCCGCATCAAGGGCGCCGGGCGCGAGGTCGTGATCGGCCGAATCGACCTGCATGACATCGACAAGCAGGCCGCTGCCGGGGCCGGCTTCGAGGTGATTCCCCACGCAGGCTCCGGCGAGCTCGATCTCGACGCGATCCTGCGGCGCAAGCCCCAGGTGGTCCTGATCGACGACCTCGCCCACGCCAACCCGCCGGGTGCGCGCCATCCGAAGCGCTGGAACGACATCGACGAGATCCTCGCCAACGGCATCGACGTCTTCACGACGATGAGCGTGCAGCACCTCGAGAGCCTGAACGACGTGGTCGCGGAGATCACCGGCATCCCGGAGCGCGAGACGGTCCCCGACACCTTCTTCGATTCCGCCGACGAGACGGTCATGGTCGACATGTCGGCCGACGAGCTGCTGGTGCGCGTCAAGGCGGGGCAGGTTCCGGTCGCGCACGTCGAGCAGGGCCCGGGCGGCCAGTTCTTCCGCAAGGGAAACTTGCTCGCGCTGCGGGAAATCGCGCTGCGCCGCGTTGCCGAAGTGGTCGAGGACGAGGTGCAGCGCTATCGCACCGCCCATGCGATCAAGGCGACCTGGAAGACCCACGGCCGGATGCTCTGCTGCATCGGGCCGGGGCCGGGGGCCGACCATGTCGTGCGCAGCGCCGCCCGCCTGGCCGGCCAGCTCGACGAGAAGTGGACCGCGGTCTATGTGGAGACCCCTAGCCTGCAGCGCCTGCCCGCCGACGAGCGCGCCCGCATCCTCAAGGTGGTGAGCCTCGCCCAGGAGCTGGGTGCGAATACCGCGATCCTCACCGGCAACGACGTGCGCGACACCGTCGCCGAATACGCGCTCGAGCAGAACATCTCCACCGTGGTCGTGGGGCGCAGCGTGCCCCGGCGCATGCGGCTCGGGCGAAGCATGAGCGATGCGGTCGCCGCTGCGAGCGACCAGTTCGACGTGATCGAGATTGGCAATGTCGGCGCGGACATCCGCGCGCCGTCGCCGTTGCCGACGTTCAAGCGCCCCACGCTGCCCCTTCCGAGGAGCGCCGAGAAGCGCGTCCGCTACCTGTGGACGGCGCTCGCGAGTGCCTTCACCACGGTGGTTCTGACGGCGCTGGCGCCCGGCTTCGACCTGGCCAACGTCGCGATGCTCTACATGCTCACCGTGCTGCTGGTGGGGGTGCAATGGGGCCGCGGCCCCGCGATCATCGCGGCGGTGCTCAACGTGATCGCGTTCGACTACTTCTTCGTGCCGCCCCGATTCAGCCTCGTCGCCGCGGATCCGCAGTACTACCTGACGTTCACCGTGATGCTGGCGGTGGGCGTGATCATCGGCCAGTTGGCAGGCATCATCCGCTTCCAGGTGCGCGTCGCCGCGCACCGCGAGAGGCGCGCTCGCACGCTCTACGAGTTCGCCCGGGACCTGGCGCAGTTGCAGGCGACGTCCGAATTGATCCAGTTCACCGAGGAGTTCATCGCGCGCCATTTTCGCGGCAAGGTGTCGGTGCTGGTTCCCGACACCACCGGAGCGCTGGTCTCGCCGACCTCCCACGGCATGAGCAATCCGTTCGATGCGACCACCGCGCAATGGGCGTACGACCAGTCGAAGCAGGCCGGCGCGGGCACCGACACGCTCGCCACCAACGAGTACCTGTTCATCCCCCTCAAGTCGCCCACCCGGACCCGCGGGGTGCTCGCGGTGAGGCCGGAGCGCACGCGCGACCTGATGATCCCCGAGCAGCGCCACCAGATCGAGATCTTTGCCGCCCTGGTCGCTACCGCGCTCGAGCGCGTGCACTACGTGGACGTGGCGCGCGATGCGCTGCTCATGGCGCGCATCCACAGCGGCGACCTGCAGCTGCTGCTGGTGCGCAAGAAGCCGCGCGAGCTCATCGACGCGGCGCTCGCGACGCTCGCCGGCATCCTGTCCACGCACCCGGTCACCGTCGAGGCGCCCGAGGAGCTGCCGTCGATCCCGGTGGACGCGGCGCTGATCGAGCGGCTGCTGGTGAGCCTCATCAGCAACGTCGCCAAGCACACGCCCGCGGAGACGCCGATCCTGATCGCCGCGCGCGTCCTGGGGGCGATGCTCGAGACCAGCGTCGAGGACAGCGGACCCGGGCTGCCGGAGGGCAGCGAGCAGCTGGTGTTCGAGTCGTTCTCGCGGGGAGACACGCAGCCGACACGCAAGGGCGCAGGTCTCGGACTCGCGATCAGCCGGGCCATCGTCCAGGCCCACGGCGGTGCCATCCGGGCGGAGCGCCGCGTGGAGGGCGGCGCGCGGTTCGTCTTCACGCTGCCGCTTAAGAGATAGATCTAGAAGCGCGATCCCCCGATGATCGCATCGATGTCGCAGGTCTCGGATCCGGAAAGCTTGATCGCGAGGCGGATCGACAGCGCGGTGTCGGCAACCAGGACGTCGGTGGACCGGAAGGTGCCCTGCTTGCCGTCGGTGCACGTGTAGATCCCGTCGATCACCTGGTGCTCGTTGCCGGCGATCCGGTGGGTGCCGGTGTAGGTGCAGCTGAGCCCGGTGATGCCGGCCTCCACGATGCGCAGCAAGCTGCTCACCGGGTCCACGCCGATGCTCCACTGTGCGTAGGTGCCGCGCGTCCCGTTGTTCTGCGTCGCCGCGCAGTTGCTGCGACGCTCGAGGTTGGCGCCGTTCCAAGTGCCCGACAGCGAGGGCGTGTCGCGGACCTCCTTCGCGACAAAGCTTTGCAGCGACTCGCGCCACTCGAGCACCGTCTCGCGGCCCGCGGCGGGAAATTCCCGGACGGTCGTCGTCGCGGACATGCCGGGAAGGAAGACGCTTCCGAGATACACCACCGTCACGGTGCGTGTGTCCATCAACTCGCCGTCGGCGAAGGCGCGCACGGTGTGAACGCCCGGTCCCAGGTCGGCCCAGTTCACCAGCAGGCCGAAGCCGTTGTTGCGCTTGCCGCCGCACACGCCCGCGGTATCCGGGCGATCGGTGCCGGAGGCGGCCAGGGTCCGCGCGGGGCCGCCGTCGTACTCGATCTCGATGCGAGTCGCGCTGCAGTGCCAACCGGAAACCAGGCTGGCGCCGCTCACCGCCACTGCGGCAGGCGGGTTCTCGAAGACCCCGAGGGCGTGTGCCGCAACCGGTGCGATCAGGAAAGCTGCGGCCGTCGACTGCAGGAATTTACGCATGGACATTGGGCCCATCTGGGGCCCCGAAGGTTCAGCGGCAACCGGGCCGCATGGCCTACGCGGCCGCGAACGGGACGTGGCGGCTCGCGACGACGATTCCCGCGCGCTCGGCATCGACCGGGCGCGACAGCAGGTAGCCCTGGCCGAACTCGCAACCGAGGGTCTGCAGCTGGCGCAGCTGCTCGCCGGTCTCGATGCCCTCGGCAAACACCTGCTTGGAGAGCGCCGCGCCAAGCTTGAAGATCGCACTTACGATCTCGTTGCCGTCGCCTGCGTTGCCCATGCGCTCGATGAACGAGCGGTCGACCTTGAGCGCGTCGATCGGGAGCGTGGCCAGGTAGTTGAGGGACGAGTAGCCGGTGCCGAAGTCGTCGATGCTGAGGGTCACGCCCAGGTTGCGCAGCTCGTTCAGCGTGGACACTGCATTCTCGATGCCGTCCATCAGGACGCTCTCGGTGACTTCCAGCGTGAGCTCGGCGGGCGAGAGCTGCGCCTGGGAAAGCGCATCGCGCACGTGTGCCACGAACTCCGGATGGGTGAGCTGGAGGCTGGAGACGTTCACGCTCATGCTGAGGCCCGAGGACCCATGGGCGCGCTTCCAGGCGTTGAGCTGCCGGCAGGCTTCGCTCAGCACCCAGTTGCCGAGGGGGACGATAAGGCCGGTCTCCTCGGCGGTGGGAATGAAGCTCGCGGGCTCGAGGTGGCCGCGCTCGGGGTGGTGCCAGCGCACCAGGGCTTCGAAGCCCATCAGCCGCGTGTCGCGCAATGAGTAGATCGGCTGGTAGTGCAGGTAGATCTGCCCCAGCCCGAGTGCGCGGCGCAACTCCCCCTCGAGCTTGAGCTGTGCGGCCACGTGCTGGTGGAGGCTCGCGTCGAAGAGGGCGTACTGGCCCTTGCCCTTGCCCTTGGCCTTGTACATCGCGATGTCGGCGTCACGGATGATCTGCTCGGCGTTCTGGTAGCCGATGGTGCTGAAGGTGATGCCGATGCTCGCGGAGGCCGTGACCTCCATGTCGCCCAGCTGGAACGGCCGCTGCAGCTCCTTCTGGACCCGCTCGGTCAGGTCGACGACGTCGCGCTCGCGGCGGATGTCCTCCAGCAGGATCGCGAACTCATCGCCTCCGAGGCGCGCGATCAGGTCGGTGGGGCGCAGCAGAGATTTGAGCCGGCGCGACAGGTGCACCAGCAACTGGTCGCCGGCCTTGTGGCCCAGGCTGTCGTTGACCATCTTGAAGCGGTCGAAATCGAGGTACATCACCGCGAAGCGTTGCTCGGGATGGCGTTGCACGCGCGCGATCGCGCGCCCCAATTGCTCGTTGAAGTGCGTGCGATTGGACAGCTGCGTGAGGTTGTCGTGGTGCGCGTTGTGGTAGAGCTCGGCCTCCGCGCGGCGCCGGGCGCTGACGTCCTGGGCCTGCACGATCAGGTTGTGGGCGCGAAACTGCCAATCGCGCGCCAGCGAGACGTTGAGCGCCATCCAGACGTCGGAGCCGTCGCGGTGGATGCCGCGCAGCTCCGTCTGGATGCTGGCGATCTCGCCCGCCACCAGCCGGTCGACCAGGGTGCGCAGGGCGGCGAGGTCATCGACATTCACCAGCTCGCCAATGTTGGTCGAAAGCAGGTCCGGATTCGAACGCCCGAGCATCTCGCAGAACGACTTGTTCGCCTGGATGAAGCGGCCCTCGGCCGTGACCAGCGCCATGCCGATTGCCGCATGGGTGAAAGCACTATGGAAGCGGCTCTCGCTCGCCCTCAGCTCCTCGACGTGGCGCTCGTCGGATTCCTTGCGCGTGAAGTACGAGTGCAACGACGACAGGAACATCGCAATCACCGGCACCGCCACCAGCAGCACCGGCATGCCGAAGCGCTCGAAGCTCATGTAGAGAAGCCCGGCGATCGAGGCGCTCGCTACATAGGCCAGGCCGATCCAGCTGTTCTTGCGCAGCCACGCCATCGGAGTGAACGGCGTGTGGTTCTTGAGGGCGAAGAGCGTCGAGGTGAGGATCGTATTCGCGGCGAAGTAGAGCGCTGCGAAGACCATTGCGAAGGCGAGCAGGGCGGAGGTGGCGCCGCCGTTGGCATTGAGGTTTCCGCGTGCGGCTTCGAATGCGCCGGCGCAGACGAACATCGCGGCCGAGGCCATGGCGGGCGATCCCAGGCGGCTGGTCCAGCGCTTGGAGGTGCGCGACGAGGCGACGAAGGCTTCGAGCGCCGCGGCGAGGATTGCGGCCGCCGGCCCATAGACCAGCAGCAGCAGGAAGATGAAGATCTCCGCGCCGGCGATCGAGGTCTTGGAACCGGGCATGCGCACCGGAAAGAATCCCACCAGTGCCGCGATCGCGGCGCCGATCAGGACCTGCAGCATCAGGGCGGGCTCGAGCCGGATGACGCCGCCCACGGCCCATGCGAAGGCGAGGCAGCCGAGCAAGGTCACGGTCCACCAGTACAGCCTGGCGGCCGGGCCGTAGTCCTTCATGTCGATGAAAGTGGCCATGGCTTTTCCCGCTTCGTTTGCCCGGATCACTCGCCCGGGAAGATGTCGAGCGACGTGCCGACCCGAAGCGCGCCGCCTTCGGAGAGGACCACGCCCTCGGAGAGGACTACGCCCTCGGAGAGCACCACGCCCTCCGACAGGACGACACCCTCGGACAGGACCACCCCTTCGGACAGCACGATGCCTTCGGAGAGCACGATGCCCTCCGACAAGACGATTCCGAGCCCCGCCACCACGCCGTCGGCGAGCGAAGGCACCGGCATGAAAATACCGTTCCCGGAGTCGAGCATGGATGTAAGCGTGACGACGTCGTCGCTCACCAACGGCCGCGCGCCGAGATTGCGCTCCTCGAATCCGGAGATGTAGCGGGTGGATCCGAAATGCTCGATGTCGATGCCATGAACGCTGCGGCCGACCCACGAAATGGTGGAATCGTAGGCACCCTGGTACTTGCGCACCAACGCATCGCCCGCGAGCACATGCCGGCCGCCGAGGAAGGCGAGCTGGCTCCAGCGGGCGATCCGGCCCTCGATGACCGAGGCGGGAGCCGGCAGCGACTTGCCCGGGGCGAGCATCGAATCTCCGGTCCGCAGGCTGCCCGCAGCCGCACGTTCCGCGACGTCGCGCGCGAGCGCTCCGGCTACTGCCAGCGCGCCGGGCACGTTCACCAGGCCCGCGCCCTGTTGCAGCAGGTTGAAGCCGGCCAGTGGCTCGGCGGTGTATTGAAGGATCGCCTTGACGAGCGGCGGCGTGAGCCCCGGGTTCAACTGCAGCAAGAGCGCGGCGGTGCCGGCCACCGCGGGCGCGGCGTACGACGTGCCGCTCGCTGCAATGAGGCCGGTGGCGCGCCCGCCTTGGGCCACGAGCTGCGGGAACTCGAGCGCGAGGCGGCTCTTCACAACACCGAGCACGTCGGTGGAGATCGCGCCCAGGAGGCGGTTGCCGGGCGCGACCAGGTCGGGCTTCAGGATGTTGTCGACATGGCGGGTGCCATCCGCATCGGTATAGCCGCCCCGCGTCGGTCCGCGCGAGCTGAACCGGTTGACGAGATCGTCGGCGCGTGTGGCGGTGTCGCGCGGGTTCGCGCTGCCCACGGTGATCGCCGACGGTTCGTTGCCCGGTGAGCTGATCGTGCCGTAGCGCTCGACCCCGTCGGGACCGAGGCCGAAGTTTCCTCCCGCGACGACTACGGCGATGCCCGCGGCTGCGGCGTTGCGCACCGCCCGGCAGAGGGGATCGGTGAGATAGGAATCGGTCGAATCGGCCGCGAAACTCACGTTCAGCACGCGGATGTTGTATTCGCGGCCGTGGTAGATCACCCAGTCGAAGCCCGCGAGGGCGCTGGCGACGTCGCCCATGCCATCGGCATCGAGCACGCGCACGTCGTAGAGCGAGGCGCCGGGCGCAACGCCGGTCGAATCGATCGCCGACGACACCGCACGTCCGGCGGCAATGGAAGCGACCAGCGTGCCGTGGCCGTTGGGATCCGGGAAGGACGCGCCTCGGACATCGATGTCCGACTCGAGCGCCCTCTGCGTGTGGCCTCCGGGGTGCTGCGACTTGGTGTGGTCGTGTCCGCCGCGCCATTCGAGCCCGCCCACCCAGCAGCTTCCTGGGGGTGATTCGGCCCATGTCGACGCTCTTCCTCACGCGCGAGCCCGAAGGCCCGTCGAAGGCGCGGTGGGTGGACATGATCCCCGAGTCGAGGAACGCGATGCCGACGCCGCTGCCATCCACCGCGGGATCGGCCGCGGTGCCCGCGCCGCGCACGCTGCCGGCGCCGGTGGCCTTCTCGAGCAGGCTCTGGGTGCGCGCCGTCATGCGGTTCGGGGAGATGGTCTCCACGTCGCTGCGGCGCGCGATGTCCAGCACGCGCGCGGCCGGCAGCACTGCCGAGACCCCGGTCACGGAGATATAACGGTAGTAGACACTGCCACCGGCGGAGACGATCGCGCGGCGCAGGTTGGCGAGGTCGGGGTCGACGGTGCCATGACCCAGCACCAGCACCTTCACCATGCGCCCGGACTGGGTTTCTTTCGCCCAGGTCACGTTCGCCACGCTGGGTGCGGAAAGCGCCCGCTGCAGGTCGGAGGAGACCTTGGCGCGCGCGTCCGCGACCGAGTCCTGGGAGCTGGCCTGCGCGGATGCAACCGGCGCAAAGAGGAAAAAGAATGCCCCGAGAGCCGCGACGGCCGCGCGCCGGAGGAACTGCAGGTGACAATCTCGGGGGGCGTGCATTGATTGGCTCCCGTGCGCAGTGATGCACCGCACACTTCGGCCCGAGCATAGTCCCGGCCCCTCGGGAAATTTGTGCGAATTCGCACACCGCTGGATTACAGCTGTAAGTCGATTACAAGCGTAAGAATCGCCCCGCCCGCGTTTATCATTCGAGCATGCCGCGCGAGCGCCCCGCAATCTCCCGCCCCGAGCTGTTCGACCGTCTCGCCCAGGGGCTGGCGGCACAGGTGACGGTGCTCACGCCGAACGCGCGTCTCGCGCAGGTGCTGCAGCGCGATTTCGACCGGTCCCAGCAGGCCCGCGGGCTCGCCGCCTGGGAGACGGCGGACATCCTGCCTTTCGGCGCATTCGTCGCGCGACTCTGGGAAGACGCGCTCTACTCCGAGCTCGCTTCCCGGGTACCGATCCTGCTCGCCCCCGCCCAGGAGCAGGCCGCGTGGGACGAGGCGGTCCGTGCAGCCCCGGTTGCCGCGCCGGTCTTCTCGGCGACCGCGGCCGCGGCGCAATGCCGCGAAGCCTGGCAGCTCGCCCACGCCTGGCGACTGGACGCGCGGCGCGCCGGCCCGCCCAACGAAGATGTGTCCGCGTGGCTCGACTGGTCGGCCCGCTACGAGCGCGCGCTTCGGGAGCGCGCTCAGGTCGACGGCGCGCGCCTTCCGGATGTGGTCACGCCATGGCTTGGCCACGCAGCCTTGCGCAAGCCCGCCGCAGTGGCGCTCGCGGGATTCGATATCGTCACGCCGCAGATGCGGGAATTCCTCGACGCGCTCAGCGCCGCCGGTTGCGAGCGGGTGCAGGTCGCGCCGCCGGCCGCCGGCGGAGCGGTGGCGCGGATCGAGCTCACGCAATCCAGGGACGAGATCGCCGCCGCGGCGCGTTGGGCGCGCGCGCGACTGGTCTCCGCGGTCCGGACGGGTGCCCCGTCTCCCCGCATCGGCGTCGTCGTCCCCGACTTGGTGCGAACGCGCGCACGCGTGCAACGAATGTTCGCCGATGCGATGCGGCCGGGGCATGGCCTTGATGAGAGCCCGCAGCCGCTGCCTTTCAACATCTCCCTCGGCGCGCCGCTCTCCGATTTCCCCCTCGCCGGCGACGCGTTGCGAATCCTCGCCCTCGCCGGACCCGAGATCGCCTTCGAAGCGGCGAGCCGGCTCATCCGCTCGCCCTTCATCGGCGGCGCTGAAGCCGAGATCGAGGTGCGCGCGCGCCTCGATGCGCGGCTGCGTGATCGCGCGGCACCCGTCGTCACGCTCGACACGTTGCTGCGTCTCGCGGCGGGTTCGCAGGGCGCGCGGGCGCCGGTATTGCTCGATCTCCTGGCCGGGTTATCGCAGGCACGCAAGCAAAGCCTTTTCGGCGTGAAGGGCGCCTGCGACTGGGCCAAGGCGTTTTCGGAAGCGTTGCGCGCGGTAGGGTTCCCGGGGGAGCGCACGCTCGATTCGGCCGAGCACCAGGCGCTCGAGCGCTGGCACGCATTGCTCGCCGAATTCGGCACGCTCGAGCGAGTCACCGGGCGCATGGGCTTCGTTGAAGCCTGCCAGCGCCTTACGCACATGGCGCGCGAGGCGATCTTCCAGCCCGAGGCGCCCGACGTCCCGGTACAGGTCATGGGTATCCTCGAGTCCGCCGGCATCGAGTTCGATCATCTATGGGTAATGGGGCTCACCGACGAGGCGTGGCCGCTGCCTGCGCGGCCCAATCCGTTCCTGCCGGTCGCCGTGCAGCGCGCTGCCGGAATCCCCCAAGCCGATTCCGCATCGTCGCTCGAGCTCGACCGGCGCATCACCGCCGGGTGGTTGGGAGCTGCGCCCGAGGTGATTTTCAGCCACGCGCGAATGCAGGACGAGAGCGAGCTCGCCCCGAGCCCGCTGATCGCCGCGATTGCCGCGACGCCCTTCGAAACCTTGCACCTGCCCGAGGCTACGACACTGCGCTCGGCGATCCGCCGGGGCGGACGGGTCGAGACGATCGACGACGCGCGCGCGCCCGCAATCGCCTCGCCCGAGCAACGTGGCGGCACGGGCCTCTTCCGCGACCAGGCCGCGTGCCCCTTCCGCGGCTTCGCGCACCGGCGGCTCGGGTCACGGCCGCTGGAGGCGCCGCGCCCGGGCCTGGATGCGCGCGATCGCGGCAACCTGCTGCACGAAATGCTGGCCGCGGTGTGGAGGGAGCTCGAGTCCCGCGAAGGCCTGGTGTCGAGGACGCGCGATGAGTTGCGCGCGGTGCTCGAGCGCGGCGCCGACCAGGCGCTCGCGAGCGTCGGGCGCAAGCGCCGGGATGCGCTCGCGGGCCGCTTCGGCGCGCTCGAACGCGCGCGGCTCGTGCGCCTCACCGGCGAATGGCTCGAGGTCGAGGCCTCGCGGCCGGATTTCGAGGTGCTCGCCACCGAAGACAAACGCCCGCTGACCTTCGGCGGCGTCACCGTGAGCGCGAAGCTCGACCGGATGGACGCGCTCGCCAGGGGCCGCGCGATCATCGACTACAAGACCGGCAACTGCGCGACCTCGGCGTGGATGGGCGAGCGCCCCGACGAGCCCCAGGTGCCGATGTACGCGATGGCGGAGGGCGTGGACGTCCGGGTGGTCGCGTTCGGGCAGGTGAAAGCCGGGAAGATGCAGTTCAGGGGCATCGGAGCGGATGCCGGCCTCGTTCCGAACGTCAAGGAAATCACCAAGGACCAGTCGCGTGCGGCGAGGCAATACCCCGACTGGAATGCGCTGGTGGAGAGTTGGCGGCGCGAGCTCGAGGCGATCGGCCGGGGCTTTGCCGAGGGCGACGCGCGCGTCGATCCCAAGCGCGGCCCGCTCACCTGCGAGCTGTGCGACCAGCACACCTTCTGCCGCATCGCGGAGAAGGCGCCCTTCGGCGTGAGGAAGGGGGACGCGGAGGATGAATGACGCGCTGCCGGCCCCCGACCTGGCAGCGCGCGCGCGCGCGCTCGATCCGCGCGGCTCCTTCATCGTCCAGGCGCCCGCGGGCTCGGGGAAGACGGAGCTCCTGATCCAGCGCGTGCTGGCGTTGCTCGGCACGGTCGAGCGGCCCGAGGAGATCGCGGCCATCACGTTCACCATCAAGGCCGCCGCCGAGATGCGCCGGCGCGTCTTCGAGGCGCTGCGCTCCGCGCGCCACGATCCGCGTCCCGGAAGCACGCATCACGCGCTCACCTGGGACCTCGCGCGCGCCGCGCTCGTCCGCAACGACGCGCTTGGCTGGCGGCTCGAGGAGAGCGCCGAGCGCCTGCGCGTGCAGACGATCGATGCGCTGTGCGCCTCGCTCACGCGCCAGATGCCGGTGATGTCGCGCTTCGGCGCGCAACCCGAAAGCGTCGAGGACGCCTCGGCGATGTACGTGGAAGCGGCTCGCGGGCTGCTCGCGCAACTCGAGGGCGCCGATGAGGCGGCGGCGAGCGACGTCGCAAGGCTGCTGGCGCATGTCGACAACAACGCCGCGTCAGCCGAGAAGCTGCTCGCCGCCATGCTCGCCAGCCGCGATCACTGGGTGCGGGTGTTGCTGGGCGGCCCCGTCAAGCGGGAGTTGCTCGAGCGCGCCCTCGGCGAGGTGCGCGCCGCAGCGGTAGGGCGTGTGCAGGCCGCGTGGCCCGAGCGCCATGCGGCGCCGGACCGCGATGACGTGGAAGGCTGGATTGCGCTCGGCCCGGCGCTGCTCACCAACGACGCAACGTGGCGCAGCCGCAGTCCCCTCGCGCAGGCGCTTGCCGGCAACGAAGCGCTGCGCGAATTGCTCGATGCATTACGCGGCTTGCCGCCCGCGGCGTTCGACCCGGAACAGTGGGAGGCGCTCGAGACGGTGTCGCGCCTCGCGCCGCGCGCCCTGGCCGAGCTGCAGCTGGTGTTTGCGCAACGTGGGCAGGCCGACTTCATCGAGATCGCGCAGGGGGCGTTGCGGGCCCTGGGCAGCGAAGACGAGCCCACCGACCTGATGCTCGCGCTCGACTACCGCATCCGCCATATCCTGGTGGACGAGTTCCAGGACACGTCCCACTCGCAGTACGAGCTGCTGGAACGGCTCACCTCGGGCTGGGAAGCAGGGGACGGCCGTACGCTCTTCCTCGTGGGCGACCCGATGCAGTCGATCTACCGCTTCCGCGAGGCCGAGGTCGGCCTTTTCCTGCGCGCGCGTCGCGAAGGCATCGGGCCGGTGGCACTCGAAGCGCTCACGCTGTCAGCCAATTTCCGTTCGCGCGCGGGCATCGTCGACTGGGTGAACGCGGCCTTCGGGCGCATCATGCCGCCCGCGGACGACGTGCGCAGCGGCGCAGTGCGCTACTCGCCCTCGCGGCCGATCCATCCCGCGCAAGGCGAGGCGGTGACGGTGCATCCGTTCCGCGACGGCGACGACGCGGCCCTCGGCCGAGAGGTCACCGCGATCGTGGCGCAGTCGCACCCCGCGAGTGTTGCGATCCTGGTTCGCAGCCGCAGCCACCTGCTCGAGGTACTGCCGCGCCTGCGCGAGGCAGGCCTCGCCTTCCGCGCGATCGAGATCGAGCCGCTCGGCGACCGTCCCGTGGCCCAGGACCTGCTGGCGCTTACGCGCGCGCTCTCGCACCTGGCGGACCGGACCGCGTGGCTCGCGGTGCTGCGCGCGCCGTGGTGCGGCCTCAGGCTGGCGGACCTGACCACCCTGTGCGGCGCGCACGACGAGGGCACCGTGTGGAGCGCGATGAACGACGCGGCGCGGTTGGAAACGCTGTCGGCGGACGCGCGCGCGCGGCTTGAGCGCACGCGTGGCGTGCTGGCGCGAGCCCTGAAGAATCGCCGCCGCTCGAGCCTGCGGGCAGCGGTCGAGAGCGCCTGGCTCGCGCTCGGCGGGCCGGCGTGCGTGCAGGCCGACGTCGATCTCGAGGACGCCGATATCTACCTCGACCATCTCGAGGGCGCGGAATCCGGCGGCGCGATCGGCGACCTCGCGGACTTCGAGCATTCGATCGAAAGGCTCTTCGCCCTGCCCGACCTCGAGGCACCGGCCACCCTGCAGGTGATGACGATCCACAAGGCGAAGGGGCTCGAGTTCGACGTCGTGATTGTCCCCGGCCTGGACGCCGGCACCGGCCGCGACGACCGCAAGCTCTTCATGTGGATGGAGACCCCGGCGCGGGCGCTGCTGCTGGCGCCGATCAACGCCGCCGGTGCGGAGGACGACCCGGTCTACCGCTTCATCCGGAATGTCGACAAGCAGAAAGCCGACCACGAGAACGCGCGCCTGCTCTATGTGGCCGCCACGCGCGCGCGCCACCGGCTGCACTTGCTCGGATGCGCGAAGGTGGACCGTCATGGCGGGCCGCAGGATCCGCCCAAGGGCTCCCTGCTGGCGAAGCTCTGGCCGGTGGTGTGCGAGCGCTTCCGGGGGCTCGATGCCGCGACGGGCGACGTAGCCAAGCCGGCTGTGCCGTTGCAGGCGCAGGGGGCGCTACGCCGGCTGGCCATCGCGGAGTTTTCTTTCGAGGTGCCGCCGCCGGCGGCCTGGACCGCGCCTCCCGAAACCCGCGCCTACGAATCGATCGAATTTTCGTGGGTGGGAGATACCGCGCGGCGGATCGGCAGCGTCGTGCACCGCTGGCTGCAGCGCGTGGCCGAGGACGAGGCGCGGGGCTGGTCGCGCGCGCGCATCGAGGGCGAACGCGGCGCGCTGCGCAAGGAGCTCGCGGCGCGCGGCGTGGGCGAGAATGACCTGGACCGCGCGGTGGACCGGGCGGCCGCGGCGCTGGGGCTCGCGGTGGAGGACGAGCGCGGGCTCTGGCTGCTGGGACCGCAACGGGGCGCGCGCAACGAGTACCGCCTCTCGACGGTGATCGATGGCGCGCCGCGGAGGCTCGTCATCGACCGACTGTTCGACGGCGACGATGGCCGCGCCTGGATCGTCGACTACAAGACCAGCAGCCACGAGGGCTCGGATCCGGAAGCCTTCCTCGACGACGAGCAGGCGCGTTATCGCGAGCAACTCGAGCGCTACGCTTCGGTGCTCAACAAGCCCGGCGCCCGGCGCGGGCTCTACTTTCCGTTGCTGAAAGGATGGCGCGAATGGTGAGCCACCGGCGCCCAACGGTGCGCTAGGCGGAAATTCCCAGCTCCCTGCAGAGGCGCGCCACGGTTTCCTTCAGCGTGCCGACTTCGGACTGAAGGCGGTCGAAGTGGGCCCTGAGGGTCGCGAGCTCGCTCGCCGATACGCCATCGCCTGGTACTGACGAGGGGATTTCGATCGCCGCGGCGGCCGCGGGCTCACCCGAGAGCAGGTGCACCCAGCGCGTCTCGCGAGCACCGGGCTGCCTGGGCAACTCCCGCACGTAGGGCTTCTCGGCGAGCTCGTTCAGAAAGGCCTCCACCGAGAGGATGTCGCCGAACTTGTGCAGCCGGTCGCTGTTGATGCGCAACTCGCCCGCGGTCTGGGGGCCGCGCAGGAAAAGCGTCGCCAACAGCGCCACCGACTGTGGCGGCACGCCCAGGACCTTGCCGACGTTCTGGGCGTACCGCATCACGCGCCCGCCGCTCGATTCCATCACCATCGACAGCGACTTCAAATGGTCGATGGCCCCTTGCACCTCGGACTCCGCGGCCTCGATCACCGGGTCGCGGCTGGTCTTCTGATTGGCGCCGGAGACCAGCGCGTTCAGCGTGAGGGGATAGCTGTCGGGAACGGTGTGCTGCTTCTCGACCAGCACGCCGAGCACGCGGGTCTCCAGGAGGGAGAGCGCGATCAAAACTTCACGTTGCCCAGCAAGCCGATCACGCCGATGGCGATGAGGTAGATGGCGACGATGAAGTTCAGCAGGCGGGGCATCACGAGGATCAGGATTCCGGCGAGCAGCGCGATGATCGGGACGATGGTGAGGTGCAGGTTCATGGCGTTCTCCTTGTTGGGACCCCCTTCGACAACCCCGCCACCCGGGCGGTTCTCGCTAGCCCCGGATCCACTCGCGCAGCAGCTCGACCACCTTTTCCGGCTGCTCGATCGGCGCCATATGTCCGCAATCCTCGACGATCGCCAGGCGGGCGCCGGCAATCCCGTGCGCGAGCTCCTCGAGGAGCTCGACCGGCATCAGCCCATCGTTTCGCGCAGCGATCACGAGGGTGGGGCAGCGGATCCGCTTCAGGCTCGGCCGGCTGTCGATGCGGCCGATGATCGCGGCCTGCTGGCGCTTGAAGGCGTCCTTGCCGACGCCCAGCGCCATGGCGCCGATGATTCCAGTCAGCACCGGATCCTCGAGGTGGTGCGGGGTCATGAGCTTGGGCATTAGCGCGTTAATAGCGCCCTCGAAGTCGCGATCGGCGAGCGCCATGAGGCGGCGGCGGTTTTCGGTGGCCTCGGCAGTATCGGGGCGGGCGTGGGTGTTGAGTAGCGCGAGCCGGCCGATGCGCTCGGGCGCCTGGCGCAGAATCTCGAGGGCGACGTAGCCGCCCATGGAATGGCCGGCGAGGAGGATCGGCCCGTCGGGCGCCTGCTCGAGCGCATGCTGCGCGAGGCCCCCGATGGTGTCGGCGCGGGTCAGGTCCGCGACGATGCAAGTGGTGAGGTCCGCCGTCCCGGAGATCACCTCGCTGAATGCGTCGGCGTCCTCAAGCAGCCCGGGCAGTATCAGGACGTTGGCGTGGCTCATCCTTCTCTGATGGCACGCCGCGCAGGAAGTTGCTCACGATGCCCGCTTCATTGGGGGTCATCAACGCGGGCACGTGCCCGCAGCCGGGAATTTCCACCAGCGCGGTCCCGGGCTTGATGTCGAGCATGGTGTTCGCCACGGCCTCCGGAAATACTTCCGAATGCTCTCCGCGCAGCAGCAGCACCGGGCAGCGCACGCGATACCAGGCGTCCCAGAAGAAGAGGCCCGGGGTGAAGGGCAGGGGCCGGGCGACGCGGGCGATCGCCGGGTCGAAATGCAGGCGATAGGCCGAGCCTTGCTTGCGCGAGCCATGGATCGCCAGGTGACGGTACTGCGCATCGCTGATCGCACCCCAATCGCGATGGGTGTGGCGCATGTGAGCCTCGACCTCGTCGAGGGTGGCAAAGCTCGCGGGCGCCGCGAGGTTGCGCGAGATCGCCTGCAGCGCATCGATGGGAAGGAAGGCACCGACGTCGTTCATCACCAGGCGCCGGACCGGGCTCGAGGGCTGCGACGCGAGCATCAACCCGAGCAGGCCGCCCATCGACGTGCCGAGCCAGTCGACCTCCTTGACCTTGAGGTGCGCGAGCAGCGAGTGGGCGTCGGCGACGAACTGGCCGAAGTGGTATCCGGCCGGCGACGCCAGCCAGGCGCTGTCGCCGCGACCCGCCACGTCGATGCAGATGACGCGTGCCTCGCGTGCCAGTTCCGGGGCGATGAAATCGAAGTCGCGCGCATTGCCGCTATAGCCGTGCGCGCACACGATCACGCGCGGGTTATCGCGTCTTCCCCATTCGGTGTGGTGCAGCTCGTGGAATCCGCCGGCACCCAGGCCGCGGTACGAGCCATGTCGGGGCTGCGCGGCGCGTTTGGCTGGGCGCTGCGGCCCTGAGCGGTCAGGCGAAGTGGAGGGCCGCTCGGCCTCCGGTTCGAGTCAATACCTTGGGACCGACCTCTTGAGGAACGCGTCCGCTTCGATCGCGCGCCGGTCGCGCTCGACACTCAGGCCCGAGCCGGCCGCCAGCGCGAAGCGCTTGAGAAAACGCGAAACGCCCATCACCACCTCGCTCAGGGCAACGGCGATCGCCACACTGCGCTCGGCCCGCGCCCGGCGGATATGCGCCTCGATGGGCGCGAAATCGGGGTACTTTTCTTTGAAGTTCATGGAGCATCTCCTTGTGGAAGTCATGGCACCCAACCGGTTGTAGGGTTCGAATCCGGGGCCATTGACAACAAAATATAGGTATTATGTTGCAGTGCAACAACAGATCCTTTCTGCGGTGACGGCAGAGAAAAACTGATCCATGTCCAAGGGAACTCAGCGCCTGCCACCCCTCAACGCCCTGCGTGCGTTCGAGGCAGCCGCACGCCACCTGAGCTTCAAGAACGCGGCGCGCGAGCTGCACGTGACCGCCGGTGCTGTGAGCCACCAGGTGAAGCTCCTCGAGGGCCACCTCGGTATCCCCCTTTTCCGTCGCCTGACCCGGGCGCTCGAGCTCACCGCGCAAGCGCAGTCGATGCTGCCGAAGGTTCGCGAGGGTTTGGCGGCGCTAGCCGATGCGGTGGCGCGCGCCCGCGATCACGACGACTTGGGGGCCCTCACGGTCATCGCGCCTCCGAATTTCGCCGCTCGCTGGCTGGTTCCGCGCCTGGGGCGGTTCACGGCCTCGCACCCCAACCTCGACCTGCACATTGCCAGTCGCCCCGCGATGATCGACGGCCGGGGCGACCGCGAGATCGCCCCGGTGGGCGACGCCCGCGAGGGTGCGCCGCTGGCGATGGTGCGCTTTGGCGACGGTCACTACCCCGGTTCGCACGTCGACGAGGTTTTCTCGGCGGTCTACGTCCCGATCTGCAGCCCGAAGCTGATGAAAGGCAAGCGCGCGTTGCGCACGCCCGAGGACCTGCGCTTCAACACGCTACTGCACGACGACACCGTAGTCGAGGAAGGCGCGCGACCCAGCTGGGCCGACTGGCTGCAGGCCGTGGGCGTGACCGGCATCGACGCTTCCCGCGGCCCGCACTTCAGTGACGCGTCGCTATCCTTCGAAGCGGCGATCGAGGGCCTGGGCGTGGCGCTCGCCATGCGCCCCCTGGTGCGCACCGAGATCGAGGCCGGCCGACTGGTGGTGCCGTTCGACATCACCGCCCCGGCGAGTTACTCCTACTATCTCGTCACGCCCGAAGACAGCCCCGAATCCGGAGCCGTTTCCGAGTTCCGCAAATGGCTGCTTGCCGAGGCCGCCCCGGAGCGGGCTTAAAGCCACTTGACCTTGCGGAAGTGCCGCCAGAGCAGGGCGTCGATGGTGAACATCAGGGCCACGGAAAACGGATAGCCAAACGCCCACTTGAGCTCGGGCATGTGCTCGAAATTCATGCCGTAGACGCCCGCGATAAGCGTCGGCACCGCCACCAGGGCGGCGTACGCGGCGAGTCGCTTGGTGGTTTCGCCGGTGCCCATGGTGACCATCGACAGGTTGACCGACATCGCCGTGATCACCATGTCACGCAGGCCGTCGAGCTGCTGGCTCACGCGCAACAGGTGGTCGTAGACGTCGCGGAAATATTCCTGCACCCCGACGCAGGCCTGCGGCACGCGCCCGCCGTAGAGCTTGTGCACCACCTCGATCAACGGCTCCACCGCGTGGCGCATCACCATCAGCTTGTGCTTGAGGGCATAGAGCTCCTTGATGCTCGCGCGCGGGGAGTCTTCCGTGAAGATGCGCTCCTCGATGGTTTCGAGCTGCACCTCGAGCGCATCGACCAGGGGGAAGTAGCGGTCCACCACGTTGTCGATGAGGGCGTAGAACACGAACCCCGAGCCATGGCGCAACAACTCGGGCTCGCCCTCCGCGCGTTCGCGCGCCGCCTGGAAACCGGGCTCGAAGTCGTGGCGCACCGATAACACGTAGTTGCGTCCCACGAAGAGGTCCAGCTCACCCACCTTGAGATCGTCGCCTTCCAGCTGCGGCACCTGCAACACGGCGAAGAGGGAGGCTCCGTACTCCTCGAGCTTGGGGCGCTGGTGGCCCGACATGGCGTCTTCGACCGCGAGCTCGTGCAAGCCGAATTCGCCTTGCATCTCGAGCAGCTCGTGCGGATCGGGATCCATCAGCGCGACCCAGACGAAGCACTCGGGGCGATTCACGTACTCGCTGATGTCCTCCTTGCGAATGTCGCCGAGGCGCTTGCCGTCCTGGTAGGCGACGCAGTTGATCAGCATTGGGGTCGTGCAATCACCACGTTGCGGCAGCCTCCATAGCGGTACCCCGTGAGCGTAACCGAAGGTCGCTCGCGGCGCACTAGGTCCAGGAGCAGCGTTGCGATCAGGAGGGACGGATCGCTGGCTCCTGCATGGCGGCGATCTGCTCGCGTAGCTCCAGGATTCGATCCTGCCAGTAGCGCGCCGTGTTGAACCATGGGAAGGCGCGGGGAAAGGCGGGGTCGTCCCAGCGGCGCGCGAGCCACGCCGAGTAGTGGATGAGGCGCAGCGTGCGCAGCGGCTCGACCAGCTGCAGCTCGCGGTCGTCGAACTCGGCGAAATCCTCGTAGCCCTTGAGGATCTTGCCGAGCTGGCGTCCCATGGTGTCGCGATCGCCGGAGATGAGCATCCACAGGTCCTGCACCGCGGGGCCCATGCGCGCGTCGTCGAGGTCGACGAAGTGCGGGCCTCCCGCGGAGTTGCCGGTTGCGGGTGTCCACAGGACGTTGCCCGCGTGGCAGTCGCCGTGCAGCCTGATTCTTTTCACTGCGCCCGCACGAGAGAATGCGTGGCGCACTGCCTCGAGGGCAAGGTCCGCGGCCTGCTTCCACGCGGGCGCGAGATCGTGCGGAATGAAGCCGCTCGCCAGCAGGAACGTGCGCGGCTCGTCGCCGAAGCTCTCGATGTCGAGATGCGGCCGATGCACGAAGGCGCGAGTGCCTCCTAGCGCGTGGATGCGCCCGATGAAACGGCCGATCCATTCGAGCGTCTCGGCGTCTTCGAGCTCGGGCGCGCGTCCGCCGCGGCGCGGGAACACCGCGACACGAAATCCTTCGGCGTCGAGGAGCGTGCGGCCGTCGAATGCAAGCGGGGCGACCACGGGAATCTCGGCGGCATCGAGCTCGGCGGCGAATGCATGCTCCTCGAGGATCTGCGCGTCGCTCCAGCGCGCGGGCCGGTAGAACTTCGCCACCACCAAGCTGCCCGGCGCGTCAGGGTCCCCGTCGCGCGGCGCTTCGAGGCCCACCTGGTAGACGCGGTTCTCGTAGCTGTTGAGCGCGAGCAGCCGCCCGTCACAACGCAAGCCCAGTGCGTCGAGCGAATTGAGGACGACATCGGGAGTGAGGCGCGCGTAGGGGTGGGGGTCGTTCACCCGGGGATTCTACTTGGCGACGCCACGCTGGCCCTCCCAGAGCCGTTGGCACGGTGCCGCATTGATCTCATAACCCCTTAATCCATAGGGGTTTTCAGCGCGTGTTAGAATTCGCTCCGGTGGGACTGTCCCTTCAAAATTACGGAGCACAACCATGAAAAATCCGTTGGATTCGCTTTGGGGAACCGTCATATCGGGATTGGTCCTGACGGTGGTTCTCTACTACCTCGCTCGCGCGATGATGGGAGCCTGACATGACCATGGACTTCATCCAGTACGGGCTCGGGCGCTGGCTGCACATCATGGCGGGCGTGATGTGGGTCGGACTTCTCTACTACTTCAACTTTGTCCAGGTGGATGCGCTCAAGGCCGCGGCCGCCGACACCCCCCCGACGGGCGCGGGAATCACCAAGCATGTCGCGCCGCGAGCGCTGTTCTTCTTTCGCTGGGCAGCCCTGGTGACCGTGTTGATGGGCGCCTTCATCCTGGGCGGCAAGATCGACGATGCGCTCTTCTTCAAGGAGCGCGCCTACATGCCCATCGGCATTGGCGCATGGCTGGGCATCATCATGTTGTTCAACGTATGGATGCTGATCTGGCCGAACCAGAAGAAGGTCCTGGGGATCGTCCCCGCGACCGATGAAGAAAAGGCCAAGGCCCGCCGAGTGGCGTTCCTTGCATCGCGCACCAACGTGATGCTGTCGATACCGATGCTGTTTTTCATGGTCGCCTCGGGCGGAATTTTCCGGCGGGCGATCTTCGGCGGGTAACGCAACCGCGGGTTATTTCCTCGGAAGGCCGGTGACCCTGTCGCCGGCCTTTATTTTTTTACTCGTGAACCAGCCCTTGTTGGTCTCGAGGGCGTAGATCGACGGCCCCGCCGACATGTGGGAGTCGAGGGTCTGCGGTTCCATGTCGAGGATGTTGAGGATGGTGCCCTGGGCGTCGATGAACGCCACCGAGAGCGGGATAAGCGTGTTCTTCATCCACATGCTGTGATAGGCGGGCTCGTCGAAGATGAACAGCATGCCGTCGTCACGGCCGAGCTTCTGGCGGAACATGAGGCCGGCGGAGCGTTCGGCATCGGATTGCACCACCTCGACCTTGAGCGCATGGGCGCCGATCCTGACCGTGGTGGTCTTGAGGCGCGCCTCGGCCGAGGCGTGCGTGGCCGCGGCCAGCAACACCATCAGGGCGAGAACCCGAAGCGGGGCGAAGAGGTCAAACCGGCAGGTTTTCATTGGGCAAAATACTAACGCATGAACAACGACCTTCGCCGACTGCTGTTTCTGGCCCCCGCCCTGGTGGCGGCCAGCTGCGCGATACGCCCGGTGCAAACCCTTCCCCCCGACAAGCCCGAGTCGCCCGTCCAGGCGCAGGAACGCCGCTCCAAGGCGTCCCGCCCGACCTACAACCTCACCGGCTATCCCCCTGCGGTTCGCGACGGCTACATCGACGGTTGCGAAACGGCGAAGAAATCCGACTACGGCCGCAAGGACGAGAAGCGCTTCGCGGCCGATCCCCAGTACCGCATGGGCTGGAGCGACGGCCTTTCCATCTGCACGAAGAAGTAAGGCGGTCCCCGATCCTCAGGAGATGCGGCCCAGG
>JANNKG010000564.1:0-3226 GCA_031396185.1 Burkholderiales bacterium
CGCGTCGATCATCTTGCCCATCACGCCCCCCGAGCTGTTGGCCGTGGCCATCAGCACCGGAGACAGGCCGAGTTGCTCGGCCGTGATCTTCTGGAGGTTGCCGAAGAGCACGTTGGACGAGGTATCGGAGCCCGTGAGCGCCACGCCCAGCCAGCCGAGCATTGCCCCGAAGAACGGATAGAGGTAGCCGGTGTGGGCGAACGCGAGCCCGAGGGTCGCATCCAGCCCCGCGCCCTTGGTGATGAAGCCCAGGGCGAGCATGGCGGCGATGGTGAGGAGCGAGTAGCGCACCAGCTTCAGCGTGCGCCCGTAGGTACTGAAGATCTTCTTCGCCGACAGGCCCATCACCAGGGCCGCGATGACCGCGGCGATGAGGATGCCGGTGCCGGTCGCGGAAAGCCAATTGAGCACGTACACCGCCGCTTCCGGCGTGGCTTTCGGCACCACCGGCGGCACCTTCACCACCAGGTTGTGCAGGCCCTCGATCGGGAACCTGAAGATCGACAGGCTGTTCAGCCAGGTCTTGATTTGCGGGAGACCCCAAAGGAACACCAGCACGCTCAGGATCACCCAGGGCATCCAGGCCTTGATCACCTGCGCACGGGTATAGCCGGTGGCCACGCGCTGCTTCTCGGCCACTTCCGCGCTCACGGTCTCGCCCTCGCGGCTGGTGGATAGCCAGACCTGTTTCGGGTGCCAGACCTTGAGGAACAGGGTGAGCGCACCCATGGAAACGATCGCCGCGACCACGTCCACCAGCCACGGCCCGTGGAAGTTCGACACGAGGTACTGCGGGATCGCGAACGAGACGCCGGCGACCAGGATCGCGGGCCAGATCTCGAGCGTGCGGCGCCATCCCACGAACGCCCAGATGAGCCAGAAGGGTACGAGCACGGAAAAGAAGGGCAACTGCCGGCCGACCATGCCGCTCAACTCGTTCACATCCAGGCCGGTGACCGCAGCGAGCACGATGATCGGCGTGCCGAGCGCACCGAAGGCCACGGGGGCCGTGTTGGCGATGAGCGACAGGCCCGCGGCGGCGAGCGGCTTGAAGCCGAGGCCCATCATGATGGCGGCCGTCACCGCCACCGGCGTGCCGAACCCGGCCGCGCCTTCGAAGAACGCGCCGAAGCAGAACGCCACCAGCAGCAACTGCAATCGCCGGTCGTTGGTGATCCCGGTGATGCTCTTCTGGAGCACCTCGAAAAGCCCGGTATCGGTGGTGAGCTGGTAGAGGAAGATCACATTGAGCACGATCCAGCCGATCGGCAAAAGGCCGAAAAGCGCGCCGAGGAGCGCCGTCTTGCCGGCCATTTCGAAGGGCATGCCGTAGACGAAAACCGCCACGCCAAGCGCCACGGCCAGTCCGGCGATAGCCGCCCAGTGCGCCTTGATGTGGAAGAACGCGAGGCCCCCGAGCAGCACTAGAATCGGCAGCGCGGCCACCAGCGTGGACAGGACCGCGTTGTTGAGCGGATCGTAGACTTGGGTCCAGGTCATGGTGACTCCCGAGAAGGGCCGCGGGTCCGTGCGGCGGCGGTGGTGATGGAAACGTACAAGGACGATGCGGGGCGCATCTTGACCTAGGTCAGCCTCGGCCCACATTGGCCGCACTGCCGACCGTTGATTCAAATCAAACGCTTCGGGCACCGGGCGCATACCTTTGTGGGAATGAACCCGTATGCCGTCTTCCTCCTGTATCTCGGGGCGATCCTGAGCTTTGTCGCGGTCACGCTGATGCTCAACCGCGTGCTCGGGCCCAAGCCCGTGGCCACGCGCGCGAAGCTCGAGGCGTTCGAATGCGGCGCGACCCCCGTCGATACGCGCAACGTGCGGCCGATTGCGGTCAAGTACTACGGCATCGCCATCGCCTTCATCCTGTTCGACCTGGAGACGGTGTTCCTGATCCTCTGGGCGCTCGCCGCGAAGCCGCTGTCGGACTTCATGCTGGCCACGTTCCTGATCTTCACGTTCCTGCTGGTGCTGATCCTGCTCTACGTGTACAAGGCGCGGCTGCTGGAAGCGGTGACCGAGTAGCCATGGCCACACTGCCCACCACGATCCCGATCTACCCCGCGAAGGCGGGCCACAGCGGCTTCGAGTACTTCTCGACCAAGAAGGACGAGCTGGTGGGATGGGCGCGCAAGTTTTCGCTCTTCCCCTACCCGTTCGTGACCGCGTGCTGCGCCATGGAATTCATGGCGGTGAGCTCGACCCCCTACGACACCGACCGCTTCGGCGCGGCGCTGCCGCGCTTCTCGCCGCGCCAATCGGATCTCCTCATGGTGGTGGGCACGGTCACGCACAAGCAGGCGCCGATCCTGCTCAAGGTCTACGAGCAGATGTGCGAGCCCAAGTGGGTGATGGCCTTCGGAGCCTGCGCCACCAGCGGCGGGTTTTACCAGAACTACGCGGCGGTGGCGGGGATCGACAAGATCATTCCCGTGGACATCTACGTGCCCGGCTGCCCGCCACGCCCGGAGACCGTGATCGACGCGATCATGAAGCTGCAGGAGCGGATCGCCGGCGACCACCACCCGATCCTCACCGGAAGTTTCTGAAGCTGTGGACATGCCGCTCCCCTCGCCCCTGCCCTCCGTGCTCGAGATCCCGCCCGCGGCGCTCATCTTCACGGTGCAGCGCTTGAAGCTCGACGCGGCCTTCGACCTGCTGCTCGACGTGACCGCAGTGGACTGGCCCGGCCAGGCGCCGCGCTTCGAGGTCGTCTACCACTTCTATTCCACCACCCGGTTCACGCGCCTGCGGCTGAAGACGCGCGTGGAAGAGGCCGATCCCACGGTCGATACGTTGACCACGCTCTACGGCGCGGCGAATTTCATGGAGCGCGAATGCCACGACATGTACGGCATCGCCTTCCGCGGCAATGCCGACCTGCGTCCGCTCCTCCTCTACGAGGGCTTCAAAGGGCATCCCCTGCGGAAGGACTACCCGATCGGCCTCGAGCAACCGCTGGTGCGCTACCGCGAGTGACATGGACACCCTGATCCCCAACCCGATCCGCCCCGCCTTCGGTCCCCAGGACGCCGATGGCCAGGTGGTCGTGAGCATCGGGCCATCGCACCCCGCCACCCACGGCACCATCCAGGTGATCGCGGCACTCGACGGCGAGAAGGTGACGCGCGTGGACGTGCATTGCGGGTATCTCCATCGCGGCTTCGAGAAGGAGTGCGAAGCGCACACCTGGCACAACCTCATCCCGTACGTC
>JANNKG010000575.1:0-6533 GCA_031396185.1 Burkholderiales bacterium
ACAGCGCTTCAACAAGATCCAGGTAGCGTGGTACGGCAACAAAAGTGCCATCGAGGCGGTCGACCGCGCCAACGGCGAGGTGTTCGCGCAGTTCATCGACCTGCACGGCACTCCGGGCTACTACAGCTACCTCATCACCCACCGCGACAGCCCCCTGAATACGCTCGACGACATGTTCAAGAACGGCAAGAGCCTCGCCTTCGGCGCGGGCGACCCGCAGTCGACCTCGGGCACGCTCGTCCCCGGGTATTACGTCTTTACGCAACGCGGCGTCGAGGCCAAGGACGTGTTCAAGGTCGTGCGCTCGGCCAGTCACGGGATCAACCTGCTGTCGGTGCTGAACAAGCAGGTCGACGTCGCGACCAACAACAGCGAGGAGCTCGACAAGCTGCAGCTGAAGGATGCCGCCAAGCGCGCCGAGGTGAAGATCCTCTGGACTTCGCCGCTCATTCCGCGTGATCCGCTCGTCTGGCGCAAGGACCTGCCCGAAGACACCAAGGCCAAGATCAAGAAGTTCGTACTCGGATACGGCAAGGACCAGCGCGAGAAGGACGTCCTCAAGGGCATGCAGCAGATCGCGGGCTTCAAGGAGTCGAGCAACGCGCAATTGATCCCGATCCGTCAGCTTGAGCTGGCGCGCGATCGCGCCAAGGTCCAGACCGACACCACGCTCTCGGATGTGGAGAAGAGCGCCAAGACTCGCGATATCGACGCGAAGCTGGCGGAGCTGGCGAAGCAAGTTAGGTGAATGCAGTAGCCGTACCGCGCGAAGCGCTCTCCCCGCCTGGCGCGGGGAGGCGCACGCTCGCGCAGGCGTTCGGCTGGGCTGTTTTCCTCATCATCCTGGGATGGGCCTGGAAGGGCGCGGACATGCGCCCGTTGGACCTCGCCAAGGATTCGGGGAACATGGCCAAGTTCCTGGTCGAGTTCTTCCCGCCCAATTTCCGCGAATGGCGCGCGTACCTGCGCGAGATGATCGTCACCGTGCACATCGCGGTCTGGGGCACGGTGCTCGCGATCGTGTGCGCGATCCCCTTCGGCCTCCTGTCGTCGTCGAACATCGTGCCGGTGTGGGTATACCAGCCGGTGCGCCGGCTCATGGATGCGTGCCGGGCGATCAACGAGTTGGTGTTTGCGATGCTCTTCATCGTCGCGGTCGGCCTCGGTCCGTTCGCCGGGGTGCTCGCGCTCTGGGTCCATACGACCGGTACGCTCGCCAAGCTTTTTTCCGAGGCGGTGGAGGCGATCGACCCGCGGCCGGTCGAGGGCGTGCGCGCGACCGGCGCGAGCGCACTCGAGGAGATCTTCTACGGCGTGATCCCCCAGGTGATGCCGCTCTGGATCTCGTACTCGCTCTACCGTTTCGAATCGAACGTGCGCTCGGCGTCAGTGGTGGGAATGGTCGGGGCCGGTGGCATCGGCGTCATCCTTTATGAAGTGATCCGCGGCTTCGAATACGCGCAGACCGCGGCCGTGATGCTCATCATCATCGTTTTCGTGAGCTTGATCGACCTCGCGTCCGCGCGCATCCGCAAGCTTTTCATCTGACATGTGGAAATATCACAACCCCGTCGCGGTCCATTTTGGATGGGGCGTTTTCGAGCGCCTGCCCGAGGTGGTAGGCGACCGCGAGGTGGTGGCGATCACGTTTCCCGAGGCCCGTGCGACGGGCATCGAAGGGCGACTCGATGCGCTGCTGGGGTCGCGGCTGCGCGCGGTGGTGAGCGACGTCGAGCCCAATCCCGAGGTCGAATGGTTTCGCGGGCGCTATGCGGCGTTCTGGAAGCGCCACGCCGGCGCAACCTTGGTCGCGGTAGGCGGCGGCAGCGCGATCGATACCGCCAAGCTGCTGCAGGTCGCCACCCGCGATGGCAGCTTCGAGAGCCTCTTCGCGGCCCTCGCGGCGGGGCGGCAACCCGAGGTGACGCGCTCCTTCCCGCTGATCGCGGTACCGACCACGGCGGGCACCGGCAGCGAGGCCACGCCGTGGGCCACGCTCTGGGACCGCGGCTCGGACACGCCCCGGAAGCACTCCCTGCACGTAAGCCAGACCTGGCCGGAGGCCGCACTTGTCGACCCAGAGCTCACGCTCTCCGCACCCGCAGCGGTCACCCGCAACAGCGCGCTCGATGCGCTTTCGCATTCCCTCGAGTCGATCTGGAACGTGAACTCGAACCCGGTTTCCGACACGCTCGCGGTCGAAGCCGCACGCACCGTGATCGCGACCTTGCCCGGCCTCGTCGCCGCACCGTCGAGCCGCGAGTTGCGCACCGCGATGTCACGGGCCGCGCTGATGGCCGGGCTTGCGTTCAGCAACACGCGTACGGCGCTGGCCCACTCGATCTCCTATGAGATGACGCTGCGCCACGGGCTGCCCCACGGCCTGGCCTGCTCCTTCACGTTGCCGCTGGTCTGGAGGCTCGCCGCCGGCGCTGACCCGGCGCGCGACGCCGTCCTCGCGCGAATTTTTGGCGCCGACGTGCCCGCCCCCTGGACGAGGCTCGCGGCGTTCCTCCACGAGGTGGGAGTGGGGACCGCCTTTGCCGACTATGGCGTTGCCGCGGGTGAAGCCCGTGGCATGATCGAATCCGCGCTCGAGGGCGCGCGCGGCAAGAATTTCGTCAATCCCGCCCCCCGGCTGGACGAATCCATCGCCTGAGAAAACGTCTTTGCAAACAAGGGAGAACCCAATGAAAGTTCCATATCGCCGCATCGCTGCACTGCTGGCCGCGAGTCTCGCCGTCGCGCCGTCCGCCTTCGCACAGAAAACCGAGCTGCTGGTCTACACCGCGCTCGAGACCGACCAGCTCAAGGCCTACACCGAGTCGTTCCAGAAGACCAACCCGAACATCGACCTCAAGTTCGTGCGTGATTCGACCGGCGTCATCACGGCGAAGGTGCTGGCCGAGAAGGCGAACCCCCAGGCCGACGTGATCATGGGCGTGGCCGCCTCGTCGATGGAGATCTTCAAGGCCGAGGGCATGCTCGCGCCTTACGCGCCGGTGGGCTTCGGGACGCTCAATCGCAAGTTCAGTGACGCCGCCAATCCGCCCTCGTGGGTAGGGATGGACGTGTTCGCCGCAGTCGTCTGCTACAACACCGTCGAGGGCGCGAAAAAGAGCGTCCCCAAGCCCGAGACCTGGGCCGACCTCGTGAAGCCGGTCTACAAGGGCCAGATCACGATGCCGAACCCGGCCTCGAGCGGCACCGGCTACTTCGACGTGACCGCGTGGCTCCAGACCATGGGCGAAGCCGGCGGTTGGAAGTACATGGACGCGCTGCACGAGAACATCGCGCAATACACCCACTCGGGATCGAAGCCCTGCCGCCAGTCGGGCGCGGGCGAGTTCGTGGTCGGCATCTCGTTCGACTTCCGCGGCAACGACGTGAAGGCCAAGGGCGCGCCGGTCGAGCTGGTGTTCCCGAAGGAGGGCCTGGGCTGGGACATCGAGGCCTCGGGGATCGTGAAGACCACCAAGAAGATGGCCGCGGCGAAGAAGCTCATGGACTGGACCGCGACCCAGGATGCGAACCAGGCGTACGCGAAGAACTTCGCGATCGTCGCCCACCCGGCGGTCAAGCCCGCGCTCCCGCACATTCCCGCCGACCTCGAAAAGCGGCTGATCAAGAACGACTTCGCCTTCGCCGCGAAGAACCGCGACAAGATCCTCACGGAGTGGCAGAAGCGCTACGCCGCGAAATCCGAGCCGAAGTGACCGGAGCGGCGTTCCTCGAAATCCGGGGAATTCGCAAGGAGTTCGGCAGTTTCGTCGCGTTGAAGGACGTGAGCCTGGAGGTGCGCCAGGGGGAGCTCATCTGCTTCCTCGGCCCCTCGGGCTGCGGCAAGACCACGCTCCTGCGGGTCATCGCGGGCCTCGAGGTCCAGTCCGCGGGTGAGATCCGCCAGGCGGGGCGCGACATCTCGCGCCTGCCGCCGATGGAGCGCGACTACGGCATCGTGTTCCAGTCGTATGCGTTGTTTCCCAACCTGTCGGTCGCCGACAACGTGGCCTACGGCCTGGTGAATCGCCGCATGCCGCGCGCCGCCCGCGCCGCGCGCGTGAAGGAGCTGCTCGAGCTGGTAGGGCTTCCCGATAGCGGCGCCAAGTTCCCCGCCCAACTCTCCGGCGGCCAGCAGCAGCGCATCGCGATCGCGCGCGCACTCGCCACCTCGCCCGGTCTGCTGCTGTTGGACGAGCCGCTCTCGGCGCTCGATGCACGGGTTCGCGTGCGCTTGCGCGGCGAGATTCGCAGCCTCCAGCAGCGCGTGGGGATCACCACGATCCTCGTCACCCACGACCAGGAGGAAGCGCTCTCCATGGCTGACCGCATCGTGGTGATGAAGGAAGGGCAGATCGAGCAGATCGGCACGCCGCCGGAAATCTACGGACGGCCCGCCACGCCGTTCGTCGCCGATTTCGTCGGCAAGACCAACCTGCTGCCGGCCACGCGCATGGGGGAAGACCGGGTGCAGGTCGGCGGGCAGCGATTCCAGTGCCCTGCGATGAACGGCATCGCCGACGGCGCGGCGCTCAACCTCTTCTTCCGGCCCGAGGACGTCACCGTGCGCGGGGTGGATAGCACGACCCCCAACTCCGCGCCCGCCGTGGTCGAGAAGGTCGAGTTCCTGGGGGCCTTCTCGCGCATCACCTTTCGCCTCAACGGGATCGACCAGCCACTCACTGCCGACCTGTCGCTCAACGACATGGCCGAGTTCCACCCGAAGCCGGGCGACACGTTGCGCGTTGCGATACCCGCAGAGCGGCTGCGCATCTTCGGATGAGCGCGCTCCCGCGGCAGGCGCCGGTCCTGCCGTTCTTCCTCAAGGTCCACTGGACCGACCGGATCGCCCACGCGATCCTCATCGCCGCGGGTGTGGCGCTGGCGGTCTTCCTGCTGTTCCCGCTCGCCGCGATCCTCGTGAAGAGCGTGCAGAACCGCGCGGGCGACTTCATCGGGTTGCAGAACTTTGCCGAATACTTCCGCACACCGGCACTCGCCCGCTCGATCTGGAACAGCCTCTGGGTCTCTACCCTGGTGACCGTGATCACGATCCCGCTCGCATTCACCTTCGCCTACGCGCTCACGCGGAGCCTCATGCGCTTCAAGACGCTTCTGCGCAACGTGGCGCTGGTGCCGATCCTCGCGCCCTCGCTGCTCGCGGCAATCTCCTTCATTTTCTGGTTCGGCAACCAGGGGGTACTGAAGGGGTTGCTGATGGGCGCCCAGATCTACGGCGCGCCCGGCATCGTGATCTCCCTCGTGTTCGCGACCTTCCCCCATGCCCTCATGATCCTGGTGACTGCGCTGTCGCTCACCGACGCGCGCCTCTACGAAGCGGCCGACGCGCTCGGCACCCGCACCACCCGCAAGTTCTGGACGATCACCGTGCCGGGTGCCAAGTACGGCCTCATCAGCGCGGCGATGGTGGTCTTCACCTACGCGCTCTCCGACTTCGGCATTCCCAAGGTGATCGGCGGCAACTTCAACATGCTCGCCACCGACATCTTCAAGCTGGTCATCGGCCAGCAGGACTTCTCCAAGGGCGCGGTGGTTGCGATCATCCTGCTGCTGCCCGTGGCGGTGACCTTTGTGGCGGATTCCTGGGTGCAGAAGCGCCAGTCCGCTCTTCTTTCAGCCCGTTCAGTCCCCTACGTTCCGCGTCCCGCGCCGGCGTTCGATTGGGCGATGACCGCATATTGCCTGGTGATCGCCGCGATCTTCCTCGCGGTGCTAGGCATGGCGATGTACGCCTCGTTCGTGAAGCTCTGGCCGTACAACTTCTCGATGTCGCTCGACCACTACCGCATGGGGCTGGTGGAGGCGGGGATCTTCGGCGCCTACGCCAACAGCGTAACGCTCGGATTCTTCTGTGCGACCTTCGGTGCAGTGTTCATCTTCGGCGTGGCCTACCTGCTCGAGAAGACGCGGGGCCTCGGTGCATGGCGCCCGCTGGTGCGCCTGATGGCGGTGCTCCCCATGGGCGTGCCCGGCATGGTGCTGGGCCTGGGCTACATCTTCTTCTTTGTGGACGCCTCCAACCCGATGCACTTCCTCTACGGGACCATGGGGATCCTGGTGATCAACACCGTGTTCCACTACTACACCTCGTCGCACCTCACGGCGGTTACGGCGTTGAAGCAGATCGACAACGAGTTCGAGAGCGTTTCGGCCTCGCTCAAGGTGCCGTTCTGGCGCACTTTCTTCCGAGTGACGGTGCCGGTGTGCCTGCCGACGATGCTCGACGTGAGCCGCTACCTCTTCGTGAACGCCATGACGACCGTCTCGGCGGTCGTGTTCCTGTATTCCCCCAAGACCACGCTCGCCTCGGTGGCGATCGTGAACCTGGACGAGGCGGGCGACATCGGCGCGGCGGCGGCAATGGCGACGCTCATCGTCGTCACCTCGGCCGCGGTCTGCCTGGTCTATCATTTCCTTCAGGTGTGGCTCGACCGCCGCACGCAAGCCTGGCGGCACTAAAGCTCACCACAGAGGACACAGAGGAAACACAGAGGAGCACAGAGGGAATCAGG
>JANNKG010000576.1:0-12885 GCA_031396185.1 Burkholderiales bacterium
GCCATGACCAGTTCGACGTTGTCGAGGGAATCCGCGCCCAGGTCTTCGACGAAAGAGGACTCGTTCTTGATGTCGGCCTCGGCAACCCCGAGTTGCTCGGCAACGATCTTCTTGACGCGGGCTTCTAAGTTGTCCATCGACTTCCTCCAAAGCTGTTTCTAGTGGTTAGGCTGCTGCGGAAAAGCGCGTAATTCTATCATTTAATCCATGTACATCCCGCCGTTCACGTGCAGGGTCGCGCCGGTGATGTAGGCGGCCGCGGGCGAGCACAGGAAGGCGACCGCCTGGGCGATGTCGTCCACCCGGCCGAGGCGGCCCAGGGGCACGTTTTCGACCAGCCGCTTCACCTGATCCTCGGCAAGTGCCCGCGTCATGTCGGTCTCGATGAACCCCGGCGCCACGCAATTGACGGTGATGTTGCGGCTGCCCACCTCGCGCGCCAGCGACTTGGAAAACCCCACCATGCCCGCCTTGGCCGCCGCGTAGTTGGTCTGGCCGGCGTTGCCGGTGAAGCCCACGATCGAGCTCACGTTCACGATGCGCCCGGCGCGCGCCTTCATCATGCCGCGCAGCACCGCGCGCGACAGCACGAAGACCGCCTTGAGGTTGGTGGCCTGGATGTCGTCCCACTCCTCGTCCTTCATGCGTGCCAGCAAGTTGTCGCGGGTGGCGCCCGCGTTATTCACGAGGATCGATACCGGACCATGCCCCGCTTGTACCTTCTCGACGAGGGCAATGCACTGTGCCGAGTCGCGCACATCGAGCACCATTCCCGCGCCCTTGGCTCCCGCGTCGCCGACCATTCGCGAGATCGATTCGGCGCCCTTCTCCGAGGTGGAAGTGCCAACCACCGTGGCGCCCGACCCGGCGAGTACGCGCAGGATTGCTTCGCCGATGCCCCGCGAAGCACCGGTAACGATTGCCACTTGCCCGTTCAGCATGGTTGCTTCAGCCCCGCTGCAAAGCCGCACTCAACGCGGCGGAATCCTGGATGGCGACGCATTCCACGCCGCCCGCGATGCGCTTCGACAGGCTCGTCAGAACCTTGCCCGGCGCGCACTCGACGATTCGCTTGACCCCGTTGCGGGCGAGGAATTCAACGGTTTCGATCCAGCGCACCGGATGGTCGAGCTGTTCCACCAGGGAGAGCTTGATGCGTGATGGATCGTCGAACGCCTCGACGAACCGGTTTTGCACCACCGGGACCACGGGCTTACGCACCTCGATCGTGGCGAGCCGTTCTCGAAGGCGATCGGCGGCAGGCCGCATCAGGCTGCAATGGGAGGGCGCGCTCATCGGCAACATCACCGCGCGCTTTGCGCCGGCGTCCCGGGCGGCCGCCATGGCGCGCTCCACCGCGCCGCGGTGCCCCGCGATGACGACCTGCCCGGGCGAGTTGAGGTTCGCCGGCTCCACCACTTCCCCCTGGGCCGCCTGCGCGAGCAGTCCGGGGAGCCGCGCGTCGTCGAGTCCGAGGATCGCGGCGATTCCGCCCACGCCTTCGGGCACGGCCTCCTGCATGGCCTGGGCACGGAAGCGAACCAACGACAGGGCGTCCTCGAAGCGCAATGCTTCGGCGGCGACGAGCGCGGTGTACTCGCCCAGGCTGTGGCCCGCGAACCACGCCGGCATGGCGCCGCCACCGCCGCGCCACGCGCGCCACGTGGCCACGCCGGCTACCAGCATCAGGGGTTGCGTGTTCACGGTCTGGTTCAGCGCCTCGGGCGGTCCGTCACGCACCATCGTCCAGTAGTCGACGCCCACGATCTCATGGGCCTCGCGGAACGTCCGCTCGACGACCGGCTGGTCGGCGAAGCCGCTCATCATGCCGACCGACTGCGAGCCCTGGCCTGGAAATGTGATGGCAAGAGTCATCAGTATTTCAGGAGCACGGAGCCCCACGTGAACCCGCCGCCGACGCCCTGCAACAGCACGTTGTGGCCGGGCTGGATGCGCCCTTCGCGAACCGCCACGTCGAGTGCGAGCGGCACCGACGCGGCCGAGGTATTGGCATGCCGGCCGACCGTCACCACGCATTTCGAATCGGGAAGCCCGAGTTTCCGGGCGACGTGCGAGATGATGCGCACATTTGCCTGGTGCGGAATGTAGGCGTCGAGGTCGGCAACCGTCATGCCGTTTTCGGCGAGCGCCTCGCGTGCGCTGTCTTCAAGCACCCTGACCGCGAGCTTGAAGACCGCGCCGCCATCCATCTTGAGGGTCGGATCGCCCTGCACGGCGCCGCCGCATACGTGGCCGGGCACGTTGAGGATCCCCGCGTAGCTGCCGTCTGCGCGCAGGTGGCTCGAGAGGATGCCGGGGTGGTCGGACGCCTCGAGGACGACCGCGCCGGCACCGTCGCCGAACAGCACGCAGGTGCCGCGATCCGTCCAATCGAGGATGCGCGAGAACACCTCGGCGCCGACAACGAGCGCGCATCGATGCCGTCCGGCGCGAATGTAGAGATCGGCGGTTGCCAGGGCATAGATGAATCCCGAGCACACCGCCTGCACGTCGAAGGCCGCGCCGCGCCTTATGCCAAGCTTGGCCTGCAGCAGACACGCGCTCGACGGGAACACCATGTCGGGGGTCGAAGTGGCGAGGATGATGAGGTCCACGTCAGCCGGGGTCCGGCCGGCCGCGGCGAGCGCGCTGCGCGCGGCCTCGAATGCAAGATCGCTCGTGAACTGGCCATCGGCAGCGATGTGGCGCTCGCGGATGCCGGTACGCGACACGATCCACTCGTCACTGGTGTCGACCAGCGCCTCGAGGTCCTTGTTGGTGAGCAACTTGTCGGGAAGATAGCTGCCGGTTCCCGTGATGCGGGCGTGGAGGGGGCCGCGGGCAAAGCTCACGCAGCCTCCTTGGCCGTGGAGGGGCCCGGTGCCGGCGGCGTCAACGCATTCAGGCGCGCGATCTCTTCGCCGATGCGTTCGATGACGCCGTGGCGCGCCTCGTTCGCGGCACGCTCGATCGCGGTTGCGAAGGCAAGGCGGTCGGCGCTGCCGTGGCTCTTCACCACGATGCCGCGCAAGCCCAGGAGGGCGGCGCCGTTGTAGCGACGGTGGTCGACGCGTCGCCGGAAGCGGCGGATCACGGGGTATGCGAACAGCGCCAGCAGGCGCGTGGCCCAGGTTCGCGTGAACTCCTCCTTGAGGAAATCGCCGAGCATCTTCGCCAGGCCCTCGGAAGTCTTGAGAGCCACATTGCCCGCGAAGCCGTCGCAAACCACCACGTCGGTGGTGCCCTTGAAGATGTCGTCTCCCTCGACGTTGCCATGGAAGTTGATCGGCGTGCGCCGCAAGAGCTCGCCCGCCTTCTTCACCACCTCGTTGCCCTTGATCTCCTCGGAGCCGATGTTCAGCAGGCCCACGGTGGGATCGGCCTTGCCTTCCATCGCGCGCACCAGGGTGGCACCCATGATGGCGAACTGCTGCAGGTGTTCCGGGGTGCAGTCGGCGTTGGCACCGAGGTCGAGGGCGTAGACCTGTCCCTTGCGAGTCGGAAGAACCGCGCAGATTGCGGGCCGGTCGATCCCCGGGAGCGTCTTGAGAACGAATTTGGCGGTCCCCATCAGCGCTCCGGTGTTGCCGGCGCTCACGCACGCCTGGGCGCGCCCCTCCTTCACCAGGTCGATGGCAACGCGCATCGACGAGTGTTTCTTGGTGCGGATGGCCGTGCGGACATCCTCGTCCATGCCGACGACTTCCGCGGCCGGCACGATCGTGATTCGTGATTTGTGTGCCGACCCGGCCCGCGCCAGCTCGCGCTCCAGCGGCTCCCTCAGCCCGACCAGCAGCAACTGGGCCTGCGAATTGGAGGCGAGGAAATCGAGGCAGGCGGGCACCGTGACCGAGGGGCCGTGGTCCCCCCCCATGGCGTCGACGGCTATGACCGTCATCGCCACGATATCGCCCTAGTCCTTCGTCTGGATGACCTTCTTGCCGCGGTAGTAGCCCGACGGCGAGATGTGGTGGCGCAGGTGCGTCTCTCCAGTCGTCGACTCAACTGCGACCGGCGGCGTGCCGAGGCGGTCGTGCGAGCGGTGCATGCCGCGCTTGGACGGCGATTTCTTGTTCTGTTGGACGGCCATGAAAGCTTCTCCTGTCTATTTGTCCTTCTTGAGGCTCGCGAGAGCCGCGAAAGGCGATTCCTTCCGCACGACTTCCTTCCCTATCGCCGCCTGCCCCTCCAGCCCCGGCTTGCGGGGCACCATCGGCAGGGCGAGGAGGACCGCGTCCTCGATCACGTCGCGTATGTCCAGCGGCTCTGCCGCGACGAGGTAATCTTCCGTTTCACTCTCTTCCTCGACCGGCGGAAGCTCTGCTTCGGCCCCCACCAGCACCAGCCGATCATCGACTGAAATCGCGAACCTGAACGTGTCCAGAGTGCTCTGGCACGTGAGAAAAACGAAGCCTTCGATTATACATGACACTACCTTGCGTCGCAGATTGTCGAGCCTGGCCGTGACGGTGTAGCGCAGCTCGCCTCCCCCGTTGGCGAGCGATTCTTCGAGCCGCTCGAGGTCGCCCGGTGCGAACCTGCCCTCGAATACCTGGGGCTTGTCGGCAAGGCGATCGGGGTGAATCAGGAATTGCTCGTCCATGGGATGTGCTAGACTTTAGATTAAGTTATATAACTAATATATTGATTTGGCAACCAATTCCATCATACTTGCGTCCAGCTCCCGCTATCGCCGGGAGTTGCTCCAAAGACTCGGCGTGCCGTTCGAATCGTGGTCGCCCGACGTCGACGAGCGTCCCCTGCCCTCGGAGCCGCCGCGGGAGACGGCCATTCGGCTCGCCCGCGCCAAGGCAGATGCCGGGGCGCGAAAATTCCCCAGTGCCTGGATTATCGGCTCCGACCAGGTAGCCGACCTGGACGGGCGCGCCATCGGCAAGCCGGGCACTTTCGAGAACGCCAGCCAGCAGCTGCGCGACGTGAGCGGCCATTCAGTCCTCTTTCACACCGCGCTCTGCGTCTGGAACGCGCGCCTGGAGCGTCGCCACGAGCGCCTGGTCAGCACCGACGTTGCCTTCCGTCGCCTGACCGATGTCGAGATCGATCGCTACCTCAACCGCGAGCATGCGCTCGACTGCGCCGGCAGCGCCAAGAGCGAAGGGCTCGGCATCAGCCTGCTGTCGCGCCTGGGAGGCGAGGATCCCACCGCGCTCGTCGGACTGCCGCTGATTGCGCTCGCTTCGATGTTGCGCGCTGAAGGATTCGACGTTCCCTGATGCCCCCCGGACGCCTATACCTCGTGCCGTCGTGGCTGTCGGAGGACATTGCGCCCGCACAGGTGGTTCCCGCGCCGGTTCTTGCGCGCATCCATGCCTTGGACACGTTCATCGTGGAGAACTCGAAGGCGGCACGGCGCTTCCTGGCCGAGTGTGGCCATCCCCTGGAGATGCGCCAGATCGCGATGGCCGAGTTGAACCAGCACACCCCGCCGGATGCGGTGGCAGCGCTGCTTTCCCCGGTGCTGGACGGACGCGACGCCGGGTTGCTGTCGGATGCTGGAGTTCCGGCGGTGGCCGATCCGGGTGCGAGGCTGGTCGCCGAGGCCCACGCGCGCGGCATCGTAGTGGTGCCGCTGGTCGGCCCGTCGTCGATCCTGCTGGCCCTCATGGCGAGCGGCCTCGACGGCCAGCGTTTCCGCTTCGTGGGCTACCTGCCGACTGATGCCGCCAAGCGGCGCCCGGCGATCGCGGATCTCGAGCGGCAGTCGGCGCGCCACGCAGAGACCCAGATTTTCATCGAGACGCCGTACCGCAACGAGGCGCTGCTGGCCGACCTCATCGAGACATGCCGCCCCCTCACCCGCCTTGCCGTCGCCGCCGAGCTCACCGGCCCGCGTGAGTGGATCCGCATGGATCGCATCGAAGGATGGAAGTCGCGCCCCGCCGCGATTGGCAAGCGCCCCGCGATCTTCCTCCTGCTCGCGTGAATAAAAGGGTCAGACACCTTCATTCGCGTGAATGCAGGTGTCTGACCCTTTTATTCACTTCACGTAAACATTGTTCTGCTTGAGCATCGGGTAGAGGACTTCGGCGCGCACCGGGGCGGAAAAGTAGTAGCCCTGCCCAGTACGGCAGCCCTTGGAGCGCAGCAGCGCCAGCTGACCCGCGGTTTCCACGCCCTCGGCAATGGTCTCGAGATCGAGGCTGCTGGCCATATTGATGATCGCCACCACGATCGCGGCGTCGTTGGGATCGACGGTGATATCGCGGACGAATGACTGGTCGATCTTCAGCTTCTGGATTGGCAGGCGCTTGAGGTACGACAGGCTCGAATAGCCGGTGCCGAAGTCGTCGATGGCAAGCTGGATACCCATCTCGGAAAGCTTGGTCATCAGCATGATCATGCCCTCGGTCTGGCGCATCACCTGGCTCTCGGTGATTTCCAGCTCCAGGCACTCGGGGTGGAGCCCGGTCTCGGCGAGCACCCGCGTCATCATGTCGAGGAACCCGCGGTCGCTGAACTGTCGCGCCGACAGGTTGATCGCCATGCGCCGGTCGCGCGCGAGGCCCATGCCCTGCCATTCCTTCGCCTGCCGGCATCCTTCGCGCAGCACCCATTCGCCGATTTCGTTGATCAGCCCGGTCTCCTCGGCGAGCGGGATGAAGTCCCCGGGCATGACGGTACCGCTTTCCTCGGTCTTCCAGCGAACCAGGGCCTCGACTGCAACGATGCGGCCGGAATCAAGGTCGATCTGGGGCTGGTAGTGCAGCACGAAATCCCTCTGCATCACGGCGCGTCGCAGCGCCGACTCGAGGGTCATGCGGCGCTTGACCGCGATGTTCATCTGGGCGGTAAAGTACTGGTAGGTGTTCTTGCCCTGTGACTTGCCGTGGAACATCGCCGTGTCGGCGCTCTTCATGAGGGTCTGCGCGTCGCGTCCGTCGTCGGGATAGAGCGCGATGCCCACAGAGCCGCTTACGTGCTGCTCGGTTCCGCCGAGGATGAATGCCTGGCGCAGCGCGCTCAGGATCTTCTGCGCCACCACCGACGCCCCGCGGCTGTCCTCGAGGCTGTCGAGCAGCACGATGAACTCGTCCCCGCCATGGCGCGCGATGGTGTCGTCGAGGCGCACGCATTCCGAAAGGCGCCGGGAGACCTGGCGCAAAAGCTCGTCGCCGACGTCGTGCCCGAACGTATCGTTGATGTTCTTGAAGTTGTCGAGGTCGATGAACAGCACCGCGACATTGCGCTTGGAGCGCTCGGCGCGCGCAATCGAGTGCGCCAGCCGGTCCTGCAACAGCGAACGGTTCGGCAGCCCGGTGAGATTGTCGTGGTAGGCGAGGTGCTGGATGCGCTGCTGGATCACCTTCCGGTCGGTCACGTCGCGCGAGTTGAAGACCACGCCGTGGATGTGCGGATTCGCCAGGCAATTGGTGCCGAGCGACTCGAACGTGCGCCACATCCCGTCGCGATGGCGCAGCCGGAATTCCACCGCCTCGATCGACTGGCGCCCCTCGACGATGCGCCGCAGCGCTGCGCGCGCCTGCTCCAGGTCATCTCTGTGGACCAGCTCGGCGACATTGCGGCCCACGGTCGCGCCCGGCTCGTAGCCCAGCAGGCTGCGCAGCGCCGGACTCTGGTACTGGATCACTCCGGCGGCGTCGACCACCGATATCAGGTCGATCGAGCTCTCGGTGAGCACGCGAAAGCGCGCTTCGCTCGCCTCGAGCGCGCGCTCGGTCTCCTTGTAGCGCGTGACGTCGGTGATGATCCCGATCAGGCCCGCCACCTCGCCGCGCTGGTCGACGAAGCTCACCTTGTTGTAGAGCAGTTGCCGCCGGTCGCCGGCGGCAGTGGGCACCATCGCCTCGTAGGTGGTCGAAGCCGGACGCTCGAGGAGCGGTCGATCGCGCGCGTGGTGCTCGCGCGCGCTATCGGCATCGAGCATGTCGTGCACCGTCTTGCCGATCCAGTCGCGGCCGCCGCCGAACAGGTCCTCGAAGGCACGGTTGTAGACGCCGTACCGCCCTTCATGATTCTTGAAGTACACCGGGTTGGGGATGGCGTCGAGCAGCGCGCGGGTGAAGTGGAGGTGTTGTTCGAGGCCGTCCGCAGCGTTCTGCAGGGCGAGATCCTTCTGGCGCTGTTCGGTGAGATCGATAAACGAAGAGACGAGGTAGCGCGGCTGGCCCGCGGAATCGCGCACCACCGCGCAACTGCATCGCAACGCCGCCTCGGCCCCGTCGCAGCGGATCACCCGCAGGTCGACGGCCGGCGGATCGATGCCCGCCCGGATCGCGCGCAACAGCTCCTCGTCACGCCCGACCTCGTCCGCGGGCGTGAAGGCGCGGAACGACTTGCCCTCGATGGCTCCGCGCTCGCCGGCGAGCATCTGGCAGAAGGCCCGGTTCACGTGCCGCACCACGCCGTCCGGGGACATGATCGCCAAGCCAGCCGCCGTGCGGTCGAACGCGTCGCGAATCAGGTCGAACTCGGTGCGCGTCATCGCATCCGCCACGGCGCTCATGGAGTCTAGCGAACCTCCATCGCCGCCCGCGCGGCAGCCTGTGCGGCCGCACGCGCGAAGGTGGACCCGAAGCTCGTGCCCAGCCGCTTCGACAATGCCTCGAAATAGTTCTCGTCCACCGTGTAGTCGACGATCTTCTCGGCCTTGATCACTTCGCGCGCGACGTACTCGGTGCTGCCGAGGGAGTCCGCCAGGCCGAGTTCGATGCTCTTCTCTCCGGTCCAGATCAGGCCGGAGAAGGTCTCGGCACTCTCCTTCAGGCGTGCCCCCCGGCCCTGGCGCACTACCTTGATGAATTGCTCGTGGATCTCGGCGAGCATCTTCTTTGCGTGTTCGCGGTGCGCTGGATTCTCCGGCTGGAACGGGTCGAGGAAATCCTTGTTTTCGCCAGAGGTGTACGAGCGCCGCTCCATGCCGAGCTTGTCGAGCGTGCCGACGAATCCGAAGCTGCCCATGATCACGCCGATCGATCCCACCAGGCTCGCCTTGTCCACGTAGATCTTGTCGGCTGCGACCGCGATGTAGTAACCGCCCGAGGCGCAGAGGTCCTGCACGACCGCATGTACCGGGATTTCGGGATGTTTTGCGCGGAGGCGGCGAATCTCGTCGTTCACGTAGCCGGCCTGCACCGGGCTGCCGCCGGGGCTATTGATACGCAGCACGACGCCGACCGTGTTGGTGTCCTTGAAGGCGCGGTTCAGCCCCTTGATGAGGCGTTCGGCCGAGGCCTTCGATTCCATGCCGATAACGCCTTCCACGTCGACCACCGCCGTGTGGCGGCCCACGGACACGGTGGAGTCCTTGTCGGGACGGTCGATCCAGCCCATGAACGAGGCGAGCACCAGGAAAGCGATCGTGAACCAGAGCAGCTTGAAAAGCGCGTTCCACTGGCGCGCGCGGCGCTGTTCCTGCACCGCCTGGAGGGCGACCTTCTCCAGGGTTGCGCGTTCCCAGTTGGGGGGAGCAGATTCAGTCATCGCGTCTCGGCTTCGGATTGTGGTTGGCGGGAGCCTCGTCCAGCAGCAGCACCACCTGGCCGCCGCGCTCCCGGATTGCAAGGGCCTCGAGCGACTCGCCGCGGCACGGGCCGGCGATGCATAACCCGCTGCCCGGCTCGAAAATCGCACCGTGAGTCGAGCATATCAAATATAGCCCGGACTCCTCGAAAAACTCCCCCGGCTGCCAGTCGAGTTCGGTGCTCGCGTGGGGGCAACGATTCACGTACCCACGCACCGCGCCGCGGTGACGCACCGCGAAGCCCGGCGATCCGCTCGGCAGCTCGAAACGCTTCCCCGAACCGCCGTCGGCGAGCTCCGCGGAGGCGCAGATCAGGCGGTGGTCGTCAGCCATCGGTGCAGCTCGCCCACGCTCGCAACGCGCGCGCGCGCCGGGCGTGAAGACAACAGCTCTTCGTGATGCGCGCCATAGGAGACGGCCACCGCATCCACTCCCGCGTTGGCAGCCAGTTCGAGATCGTGCGTGGTATCGCCCACCATCAGCGCACGCCCGGGCTCCACGCCGGTAAGGTCGAGGAGCGCGAGCAACATTCCCGGATGGGGCTTGGCGAAGCCCTCATCGGCGCAGCGCGTCGCCTCGAACCACGGCCGAAGCCCGGTTGCGTCGAGGGCGCGCTCGAGGCCGCGCCGGGCCTTGCCGGTGGCGACCGCCAGGCGGCGGCCCCGCCCGTGGAGGTCCGCGAGCATCTCCGCCACGCCTTCATAGAGCGGCGCCTCATGCTCGTTGGCAAGGAAGTGGTGGCGGTAGCGATCCGCGAGCTGCGCCCGCCCGGCCTCGTCGAGGTGTGGGGCGACGTGATTGCAGGTGTCGATCAGGTTCAGGCCGATTACGTAGAGCGCGTCGCGCTCGGAAGGCACCACCGTACCGACATCGCGACACGCGTTCTGGAGGCTGCGCGCGATGAGCCGCGTCGAGTCCATCAACGTCCCGTCCCAGTCGAAGATGACGAGGTCGTACTGGCTCATTGCGAAGCCATGGACCGCAGCCGGAATTCCTCGAGATCGCGCGGCAGCGGCGATTCGAGGACCATCGGCGCGCCCGTGAGGGGGTGGGCGAAGCCGAGGGAGCGAGCGTGCAGGAACATCCGCTTCAGCCCTTCCTTTCGAAGGCGCTTGTTCAGCTCGAAGACGCCGTACTTGTCGTCGCCCAGCACCGGATGCTTCAAATGGGCGAGGTGGACGCGGATCTGGTGGGTGCGCCCGGTGAGGAGTTCGGCCTCCAGCAGGCTGAACTCCGCGCCGCGGGAGACGCGCCGGAAAATCGTCTCTGCTTCCTGGCCGCCCTCGGAGATCGAGACGCGCTTCTCGCCCTCGGCGTTCACGCTCTTGGCGAGGGCGGCGCGCACGCGCTGCATCTCATTGCGAAAGCGGCCGGCAACGCCCACCAGGTAGCGCTTGTCGATGGAACGCAGCCGCATCATCTCGTGCAGCGCGGTGAGGCTCGAGCGCCGCTTCGCGACCAGGAGCACGCCCGATGTGTCGCGGTCGAGGCGATGCACGAGCTCGAGGAAACGCGCCTCGGGGCGCATCGCGCGCAGCGACTCGATCACGCCGTGGGCGACGCCGCTGCCGCCATGCACCGCGAGTCCCGCGGGCTTGTCGATGGCAAGCAACGCCTCGTCTTCGAAGAGTATCGGCAGCTTGAAGTGTGGCGCGGGGACCGGGTCGGCCTCCGCCGCGACCCGCACCGGCGGAATGCGGATGCGATCGCCGGCAATGACCCGCTGGGAGGCCTCGACGCGCTTGCTGTTGATGCGCACTTCGCCGCTGCGCAGGATGCGGTAGATGCGGCTCTTCGGAACGCCCTTGAGGCGGGCCAGCAGGTAGTTGTCGATGCGCTGCCCGGCCTCCTCCTCGGCCACCTCGATCCAGCGCACCGCAGGCGTGGCCGGCGACGTGTCTTTGCCATCACTCGGCATGCGGCGTATACTTATGTGGTTGATTACGAAGAAATCCAAAGGAATCAACAGGCATTAAGTGCGCCACGAACGGCGCACGAAGCAGGCAAACGTCGCTCGCCTGCGAGACCAAGCAGCGATGGTAAACGAATCACACGCGCTCGACGCACACCGAATTCCACGCACCTGCCGGCTCTTTCGGAGCCCGCAGGCGCCAGACGAAGAAAACCAGAAATCGTCCTTCTCGCTCACACCTAACGTGACGCATACCAACCGACTTCTGAAGTAACTCGTCGATCCGGGCCCCCGGACGACGGGGGCCCTCTTCCGTGACAGAGCGCGGGAGAGAAGAACGATGAAACGCATGTTATTCAACGCGACCCAGGCTGAAGAGCTTCGGGTTGCGATCGTCGACGGCCAGAAGCTCATCGACCTCGACATCGAGTCCGCCGGCAAGGAACAGCGCAAGAGCAACATCTACAAAGGGGTCATCACCCGCGTAGAACCTTCGCTGGAGGCGGTATTCGTCGACTATGGCGCGGAGCGCCATGGCTTCCTTCCTTTCAAGGAAATCGCCAAGCAGTTCATGGTCAACGACGGCGCCGAGTTCGGCCGCTCGAAGATGGCGACCCACCTGCGCGTCCACCAGGAAATGATCGTCCAGGTCGACAAGGACGAGCGCGGCAACAAGGGCGCCGCCCTGACGACCTACATTTCACTCGCCGGCCGCTACCTTGTGCTGATGCCCAACAATCCCCGCGGCGGCGGCGTCTCCCGGCGCATCGAGGGCGAGGACCGCAACGAGCTGCGCGAGGTGATGGACCAGCTCGAGGTGCCCGACGGCATGAGCCTCATCGCCCGTACCGCGGGCATCGGCCGCATTGCCGAAGAGCTCCAATGGGACCTCAATTACCTCCTGCAGCTTTGGCGCGCCATCGAAAAGGCCGCCGATGAGGAGAAGGGCCCGTGCCTGATCTACCTCGAGTCGAGCCTGGTGGTGCGCGCCATCCGCGACCTGTTCCAGCCCGACATCGGCGAGATCCTGATCGACACGCCCGCGATTTACGAGCAGGCGGTGTCGTTCATGAGCACCGTGATGCCGGCCAACGTCGACAAGGTCAAGCATTACCGCGACGACATTCCCCTCTTCTCGCGTTTCCAGATCGAGCACCAGATCGAGAGCGCCTACCGCCGTGACGTGACCCTTCCCTCGGGCGGTGCGATCGTGATCGACCACACCGAGGCGCTGGTTTCCGTGGACGTGAACAGCGCGCGCGCCACGCGGGGCCACGACATCGAGCAGACCGCTTTCAACACGAACCTCGAGGCCGCCGACGAGGTGGCCCGCCAGTTGCGGCTTCGCGATCTTGGCGGCCTGATCGTGATCGACTTCATCGACATGGAGAGCGCGAAGAACCAGCGCGAGGTGGAGAACCGCCTGCGCGACGCGCTGCGCCACGACCGCGCCCGCGTGCAGATCGGCAAG
>JANNKG010000599.1:0-3063 GCA_031396185.1 Burkholderiales bacterium
GCCGCCCTTGGTTGCCGCCTCGTTCGCGTGCGACGCGATGACCGCGTTGGGCTTGACCAGCTCGTTGATCACGTAGGCGGCCTCGGTAGGTCCCGTGGTCAAGCCGTCGCCGATGTTCATGACGGTGAGCTTGGCGCCATAGTGGCCGCGCACGACCTTCTCCTGCTCGCCGGTGATGCCGGTGTCGCCAGAGAGGTACGCCACGAGGCCGTTGCTGAATCGGAGCACGTAGCCGGTGGCTTCGCCGACATAGCCCGCGATGCCCGCGTCCTTCATGGCCTTGCCGAGATCGCCGCCGATGTAGTCGGGATCGAGGCCGTTGCTGTGGGAGGCCGGTACGGTCGCGATCCTCACGCCGCCCACGGTCACGCTAGCGCCGAAGCGCGCCGGCACCGAATCCGAGGCCTGGCCGCCGTTCGCCCGCAGCTTGGCCGCGAAGAAGGCTGTCATCTCGCTGCCGGTGACCATTTTCGCCTTCTTGCCGAGTGCGATGTTCGCGGCGTTGGAATTCGGCATCGCTGACACGCTCGTATCGGGCCTGCCGCACTCGCCCGCATTGACTTCCTTGATGTGCGAGTTGCCGGCGTGGTCGCCGTGCATGTGGGTGACGAGCACGACGTCGATCTTGCCCAGGCGGGCATCGTTTGCGCCGGCGACGGTGCGGCCCGGATCGTAGAGGATGCGCGTGCCGTTGGGATCCTCGAAGATCAGCGCGCGATCCTGCGGGCAGAACTCGCCGTCATGGCTGCCCAGCGGCGTGACCTTCACATTCTGTGCCAGTGCCGGCTGCGCGACCAACGTTGCTGCGCAGCCGAGCGCCGCCAGCCAGGCTACTGATTGCTTGCCCATTCCATGTCTCCTTGAGAAGGTGGTGCCGGGTATCCGAGCCGCAGTATATCGAGGCTAATTTGGCGCTTTCCTTGATGCAGATCGGGTGTCTCCCGGGGTAGAAGCGTGGGCGAGGGCGTGGGTTTGCGCTTGTTTTCCGCTTAGTGTTATGGTTAACTACAACACTAGCTCAGGTATCGAGAATTCCTTTGAAGGAAGAAAACATGTCGAAGCGCCTATTGCATTGCCTGCTCATGGTTCTCGCGAGCTTCTTGGCCGCGCCGATGGCCCCGGCGGCGGCGGGCGGCACTACGCCGCTGGTGAGCGTCGAGTGGCTGGAGAAGAATCTCACGCGTGGCGACCTGCTGCTGATCGATGCCTCGCCTGGCAAGGCTTACGGGGCCCGGCACATTCCCGGCGCGGTGAGCGTCGACGTATTCACCTTCGGCGGGCGCGAGAGATCCACCGCCGAGATGGAGCGCCTCATCCAGTCGTGGGGCGTGAGCAGCGGCAAGAAAGTCGTGATCTACGACCAGGGCGGCACTTACTTCGCGACCAGCCTGTTCTTCGATCTCTACCACCACGGCTTCCCGGCCGCGGACGTCCTGGTTCTCGACGGTGGCCTCGCCAAGTGGCTGGCCGCGGGCGGCGCAGTCACCAAAGACCCGACACCCGCGTCGAAGGGCAACTTCCGCGTCACGCAGATAAGGGAGGACGTGCGCGTGCGCCTGCCCGAGTTTCTCGTCGCCTCCGGCGACCCGGCGAACCACGCGCTGGTCGAGGCGTTGGAGCCGAGCCAACACTTCGGCGGCGCCAAGTTCTTCGACCGTGCGGGCCACATTCCCAACGCGATCATGGCGCCCACGGACGACTTCTTCAACGCCGACAAGACCTTCAAGTCTCCGGCGGATATACGGCGGATGATGACTTACCTCGGCATCAAGCCCGAGCAGCTGGTCCACGCCCATTGCGGCGGCGGCATTGCCGCGAGCGTGCCGTTCTTCGCCATGAAGTTCATGCTCGACTATCCCCGGGTCAAGCTCTACAAGGAATCCCAGCTCGAGTGGCTGCGCGACGACCGCGGGCTGCCGATCTGGACTTACGACGCGCCCAACATGACGCGCGACAAGACCTGGTTGAGCGGGTGGGGCAGCCAGATGATGCGCATGTTCGGCGTGGCGAAGCTGAGCGTGATCGACGTGCGCCCGGCGGCCTTGTTCAAGCAGGCGCACGTGCCGTTTGCCATCAACGTTCCCGCCGATGAGTTCCGGCGTCATCTCGATTCGCCGGCCAGGCTCGCCGAGGTGCTGGGCAGCGCCGGTGTGGACCAGGGCCACGAGGCGGTGGTGGTCTCGGAGGGGGGATTGAATCCCAACTCCGCGCTGGCCTACCTGCTGCTGGAAAAGCTTGGCCAGAAGCGCGTCTCGGTCCTGTCGGAATCCGTGGACGACTGGGGCTTCGCCGGCCTGCCTCTGAACAAGGAGGCCAACCCGGCGGACGCGAAAAAAGCGCCGCCCAGCGCGCCGCCCGCGCCCAAGGTCTACCCCGCGAACCTTCGCCCCGGCATCGTGACCCGCGACGCCGAGAGTGCCCAAGGGCTCTATCCGAAGATCTATGTCGCCTCGGGCAAGGCGCTTCCTGCCAAGATGCCCGACGGGAAAGTCGTCCACGTGCCTTACACAGACTTGCTGGATGCCAAGGGAGCGCCCAAGGCGGCCCAGGATATCTGGAACACGCTCGTCAAGGCCGGCGTGCCGCGTTATGCCGAGTTGGTCAGCATCTCCGACGATCCAGGCGAGGCCGCTGCCAACTACTTCGTCCTGAAGCTGATGGGCTACCCGGACGTCAAGGTCCAGATGTTGTAGCGCCCTAGCGCAACAACTCCTCGACCTTCGCGACGAACTCCCTCGACTCCGGCTCCACTTTCGAGGGAAAGCTCGCAGCCGTCCTGCCGTCGCGGGCGATCAGGTACTTGTGGAAGTTCCACTTCGGCCGTTCGCCCGTCGCCTTGGCGAGCGCATCGAAGACCGGTGAGCCGCCGGCGCTTTTCACCGACGTCTTCGCGAACATGGGAAACTTGACCGCATAGGTCCGATCGCAGAAGTCCGCGATCTCCTTCTCGCTTCCCGGCTCCTGCTGACCGAAGTCGTTCGACGGGAAGCCGAGGATCACGAGCCCGCGCGACTTGTACTTCTCGTTCAGCGCCTGCAGGCCCTTGTACTGGGGCGTATAGCC
>JANNKG010000600.1:0-2290 GCA_031396185.1 Burkholderiales bacterium
GCGCCGCATTGCTCACCCCGATTGCGAAGGCCTTTTCCACGGACATCGGCATCGAGGTGGCTTCGCTGGGCATCCAGGTTCACGGCGGCATGGGATTCATCGAGGAGACCGGCGCGGCGCAGCACCTTCGCGACGCGCGTATCACCACGATCTACGAAGGCACCACCGGCATCCAGGCCAACGACCTGGCCGGCCGCAAGGTCGGGCGCGAGCAGGGACGCACGGCGTTCCTGATCATCGCCGACATGGAGAAGCTTGCGCGCGAGATGGCGGCGCCGAAGAACGTGCACCTGTTGGCGATCGCCGACCGGTTCTCGGCGGCGATCGGGCAGCTCAAGGAATCGACGCAATGGATCGTGGAGACTTTTCCCACCAATCCCGCGGCGATCGCGGCGGGCTCGGCCTATTACCTCAAGCTGATGGGCATCACACTTGGCGGATGGATGATGGCGCGCTCGGCGCAGATCGCCGCGCGCTCGCTCGAGGCGGGTGAGGGCGACGCCACGTTCCTGCGCGGCAAGCTGCTCACTGCGCGTTTCTATGCCGACCACATCCTGCCGCAGTCGATGTCGCTCGCGGCGGTAGTGATGCGCGGATCCGACAGCGTCCTGGCGATCGAGGAATCGCTGCTCTAGTCGACGAGGGCGGTGGCCGCCTCGCGGGCGTCCGCGGAGACTTCCGAGATCTCGTTGCGGTATGCGACGTGCGAGCGCCCGTCGGCGTGGGAGAACTGCTTGGCGGCGTACATCGCCTTGTCCGCATCGGCGAGCACCCCCGGAGGGCCGCTGCCGAAGCGGTATTCGGCCACCCCGCAGCTCACCGATATGCGCAGCTCCAGCCCGGCCGAGATCTCGCACGGGCTCGCGGAGATCGCCTTGATGATCCGCTCCATCACCATCTTCAGCGCGCGGTTGCGGTGCAGGCCCACGACGAACTCGTCGCCGCCCCAGCGCGACACCCAGTCCCCGCGCCGCGTGTTGAGCTGCAGCAGGGCGGCTACGTGCGAGATGCAGGCATCGCCTGCGCTGTGGCCGTGCTTGTCGTTGATTGCCTTGAAATCGTTGATGTCGAAGTAGGCGAGCTGGAACGTCTGCAGGTCGCGCTCGGCCCGGGCAACTTCCTCCGCCAGGCGTTTTTCGCCCGCGCGCCGATTGTAGATGCCGGTCAAGTCATCGGTGTCGGAGACGCGCTCGAGCCGGTTGATGGTCTCGTGCAGCTGCGAGAGGGTGTATTGCGTGCCCTCCATCAGACGCCCGGCGCGGTCCTGGAAATGCACCGGCAGATCCGGAAGCTTGCGGCTGTCGATGTAGCTGCGTAGCGCCTCGGCGGTGAGCTCGATCGGCATGAGCAGCTCACGCAGGATCCACATGGTGCCGAGGAAACCCGCGAAGCACGCCAGCACCAGCGCCGCGAGGGCGGGGTACATCGTTTCAAAGTCGGTGCGCGAGAGCAGCAGGAAGACGATGAAGGACGCCAGGGGGAGCAGCACGCCGACGAAGGCGGCCAGCGCGAACTTGCCCGCGTAGCTGTCGCGCAGCGGCCCCAGATCCGAGAGGCGACGGTACATTCCCATGCGCTCGAGGGCGACGCGGCCCGGCTGAACCTTGCTGACCATCCGATGCCTCCAGTTGACACCATTCTACCTTGGCAGCGGCGTTTCCCGGCCAATCGGGTTACGCAGGACGCCGATGCCCTCGACTTCCGTTTCCAGAAGATCGCCGGGAACCAGGAACTCGGGCGGGGTGCGTGCATATCCCACCCCGGCCGGGGTACCCGAGGAGACGATGTCGCCCGGCTCGAGGGTCATGCCAGCCGACAGCTCGGCAATGATGCGTGGCAGCTTGAAGTACATGTATTTGGTGCGCGAATCCTGCTTGGTGACGCCGTTGACACGGCAGCTCACCCTCAAGTCCGCGGGATCGAGGCCGTCGGCGGTGACGATCCAGGGTCCCATCGGACAGGTGCCGTCGAGGCTCTTGCCCTTGTGCCACTGGTTGCCGTGGCGGCGCTGGATATCGCGCCACGACACGTCGTTGATCACGGTGTAGCCCCACACGTGGCGCATCGCGTCGGCCTCCGCGATGTTCTTCCCGCCGGGCCCGATGACGATGCCGAGCTCGGCCTCCCAATCCAGCGAGGTGGAGACCGACGCGTCGAAAGGCACGCTGTCGAAAGGCCCGTTCACCGCGGTGGTCGCCTTGCTGAAGAACACCGGGTGCTGCGGCAGCTCGCGGTTGTCCTGCAGCGTCTTCGCGCCTTCCTCGAAATGCTCCAGGTAGTTCCAGCCCAC
>JANNKG010000003.1:0-2751 GCA_031396185.1 Burkholderiales bacterium
CCGCCGCATGAGATTGGGATTCCTATTGCTCGCCGCCGCGCTGCCCGTCGCGGCCCAGCAGGCCGAGCCGCAGTTCCGCTTCAACGCGCCCATCGAGCTCATCTCGAAGGGGCCGATGCAGCGCGTGGAGTTGCCGATCGAGGTGTACCGCGAAGCCCAGCGCGACCTGGCTGACGTGCGCGTGCTGAATGGCCGCGGCGAGGCGGTGCCGATCGGCTATGCGGGCGCTCCGGACTCGGTGCGTGCGGCGGGAGCGTGGGTGGAGCTGCCGATCTTCCCCGTGTCGAGCCGGGAGCCGTCGGCTGCGAGCGTGTCGAAGGGCGGGACCGAGGTGACCATCCGCACCGCCGACGGGACGCTCGTGGAGGTACGTAGCCGCGGCGCCGTTGCCCAGGCCCGCGCGAAGCCCACCGCGTACCTGCTCGATGCGAGCGCCCTCAAGGACGATGCCATCCGCGCGCTGGTGTTCGAGTGGGACGCGGCGCCCGGATCGCAGGTCGTGAAGGTGCGCATCGAGGCGAGCGATGTACTCAGGGTGTGGAGTGCGCTCGGCTCCGGCCCCCTGGTGCGCGTCGAGGGCGATGGGCGCGTGTTGTCGCAGCCGCGGGTGGATTTCGCCGCACGCAAGGCGAAGTACCTGCGCGTCACCTGGGCCGCACCCGGCTTCGCGCTCAAACGCGTGCGCGCGGAGAAGGAGCCCGCCGCCGAGGCCGCGCCCCGCTTCACGCGAACGGTGCAGGGCACGCCGGGCGCCAAGCCGGGCGAGTTCCTCTACGACCTCGGCGCGCGCGTGCCGATCGAGGCCTACCGGCTCGTGCCCGCCGACGAGAACGACGTGATCTCCGCCCAGGTCACCGCGCGCAACGACGAGAAGGAGGCGTGGCGCGCAGTGGGATGGGCGCCGTTCTACCGATTGCGCCAGGACGACGGCGAGAAACAGTCACCGCCCATCGAGATCGGGCGCCTGCCAAGCCGCTACTGGATGGTGCGTGTGGGCCCGGGCGCCGCGCCCACGCCGCCCGCACTCGAAGTGCGTTGGCGGCCGGCGCAGGTGGTGTTCGTCGCGCGCGGTGATCCTCCTTTCCGGCTCGCCTTCGGCGATGCGCAGGCCCCGGCGGTCGCGCTGCCCGTGTCGGCGATGATTCCGAATTACAAGCGACTTGGAGAGCTGGAGCTGCCGCTCGCGAAGGTGGGCACGGTCGAGTCGGGGCCACCGCCCACGCGCTGGAGCCAGTGGTGGCGTGAGGCGAGCCCGCGGCGCATGACGCTCTGGGCGATCCTGATCCTGGGCGTGGTGGTGCTGGGGTTCATGTCGTGGCGGCTGCTTCGCCCACAAAGTGTCGCCCCGCCGCAATAGTTGTCGCCCCGTCGAAATATTTGTCTCACCCGCGAAGGCGGGTGCCCAACTAGTGATTTTTCATTCGCCCGATCCAGTGGATCACCACGCAAGGCGTTTACATCACCACGACCGACAACTTCCCCAAGCCACGGGAGCGCGGGGTCGCCCTCACGACGATCTGCACGTCTCGCCCGAGGCGAGTCAGGCAGTCCATCAATCGCCGTTCGGAGAGCCCACGAAACTGGCCCCGCAGCAGGTTCGAAAGCTTCGGCTGCGTCAGGCCGAGAATCTCCGACGCTGCGGCCTGGTTAAGGCCGCGATCCGCGATGATCCGCGCGATCGTGCCGGCGAGCTCGGCCTTCACCAGCATGCGATCGGGATCCGGAAGGCCAAGATCGGCATACACGTTGCCGCTGCCGACCTGAAGGGTGATCGATGGGTTCCTTCTTTTCTTCGTCATCGCATTTTCCCCACTGCTCTTCGCGCCGCCTTCAGACGATCCTTGATGAGATCGAGATCCGGTTTCGGCGTGGATATCCCGCGCGCGGCCTTCTTCTGGAACACGTGAAGGACGTAGACGACAGCGCCAATCTGGACGGTGTACACGGCCCGATACGTGTTGCCACGCCAGTCCTCCACAATCTCGAGAACTCCCGCCGAGCCGAAGCCGCGCAAGACCTTGGCCTGTGGGTGCTTGCCGCCGCTCTGCGCCAGGTAGAGCCCGAAGCCGAACGTATCGATGACGCTCGCGGGCATGGCCATGAGATCTGCCTTCGAGCCCCCCACCCAAACGAGCGGCTTCAACGTTACCGACGAGCCCATTATACCTAAATGGGTATAGAGTGGGACGGGTAGCGCAGGTGGTGGGTTTTGCGTGCGAGCACGTGGGACATGTGGGCCTCCTGCCGCCACGGTGCAGCGCCCCAGGCTCGCCACGTGAGCTTGCTTGAGGAGCGCGGAAACCAAAGTTCAGGTGTCGCACCCGCGAAGGCGGGTGCCCAATTGGCGCTTTTTCATTCGCCTGATCCAGTGGATCACCCAATTGATCCGCTGGATCAGGCGAGCGCACTCCGGCCTTTAAGATCACAAACTGTGATCTTAAAAGTTTGAGCCAGCGTTGGTCAGCTTGAGCAGCGGCCGACCTTGAAATCGCAAATTGCGACATCAAGTTTTCGTCGCGCCGTCGAAGCCGGTTTAGAATCGCAACTGCACTAGCCGGGGACCGTAAGCAGACTCCCCGCACTTAGGCGCCCCTCGCGTCCAAGCTCTGCTCCAACTTCGGGCCCTGCCCAAGGAGGAGACGCATGGACACTATCCAGATCGACCGCAAGCTGCTGTCGCGGCTCATGGACCTCGACGATTACTTTGCGGCCGCCGAGGTCGCGTTCCTCGCGCATGCACACGGCCGCACG
>JANNKG010000023.1:0-1594 GCA_031396185.1 Burkholderiales bacterium
GCAGCGCGTCCCAGAACTTGTCGGTGAGGCACATGACGAAGATCCAGCCGTCGGCCGTGGGGAAGGTCTGCACCGGAGCCACCGAGAAATGAGCGCTGCGCGTCTGGCGCTCGGGCACGTGGCCCTCGTTGAGATACCATATCGCGGCGTAGCCCAACTGGTGCAGCGCCGCGTCGAAGAGGCACGTGTCGACATCGCAGCCTTTGCCGGTCGCACGGGCGTGGATCAGCGCCGATAGCAGGCCCACCATCGCGGTGAGCCCGGTGGTGTGGTCGATCATCGAGGGCGCGCCGATGCGCGTGGGCGGGCTGTCGGGCTCGCCGGTCAAGTGCATGAGGCCCGCTTCGGCCTGCATGAGGTAATCGTAGCCGGGCCACGAGGCGCGCTCGTTGTCGCGCCCGTAGGCCGACAGGTGCACGCACACGATCGAGGGCTTCAACTTCGAGAGCGTCTTGTAGTCGAGCCCCATCTTCGCGGGCAGGTCACCGCGCAGGTTGTTGAGGACCACCTCGGCGCCAACGATGAGTTTCTCCAGGGCCACGCGGCCCGCGTCGCTCTTCAGGTCCAGCGCCACGCTCTTCTTGTTCATGTTCCAGGTCTGGAAATACTCGCTGTCGGCATCGCCCAGCAGGTACGGCCCGGTCTTGCGCGCGGGATCGCCGCCGATGGCGGCGTTCTCGACCTTGATGACTTCGGCGCCGAGGTCGGCGAGGAACATCGAGCCGTAGGGTGCCGCGCCGAACTGCTCGACGGAGATGATGCGAACGCCGGTGAGGGGCTTCATCAGGCAATTTCCTTCTGGTCTGTGTTCTGGATGCGGAACTTGGTGTTGTGGCTGAAGCGATCGCTGGGGTAGAGGCCCACGCTCGCCATCACGAGGCGGTCCTGGGCGTCGGTGTATTGGCGCGTGATCTCGAGGGCCGGGGTGCCGATTCGCGTCTTGAGCGTGCGCGCCGCGCCCGCCTCGAGATTCACCGCGACGATCTGCTGGCTCACTTCCGCGATGCGCACGCCGTGGAGGCGCTCGATGAGCGTGAACACCGGCAATCCCGCGCTGTCGATCCGCTCGAAGACGTCGCTGTGCTCGGGGCGCGCGTAGATCGACATCGACGCCACCGGAACGGTTTCGTTCGGCAGGAAGCGCAGCACCGAGGCCTCGTGCCACTGCTGGCCCGCTTTCATGTGCAGGCGCTCGGCAAGGGCCTCATCGACGATGAAGCGGCGCTTCTTCAGCACCCGCATCCGGGTGGCCTCGACGAACTGGATCAGCTCCTGGAGCGTGCCCACGCCCTGCATGAATCGGGTGCGAGGCGCGCGCGATCGCACGACTGTGCCTACGCCGGCGCGAGCCAGGATCAATCCCTGGCTCTTCAGGTCGCGGAGCGCTTCGCGCACCGTATGGCGGCTCACGTCGTAGCGCTGCTGCAGCTCCGCTTCCGTGGGGATCTTCTCGCCGACCTTGTAGCGGCCCGACTCGATCGCCTCGGTCAGCAGCCGCGCCAGGGTGGAATAGCGCGTCCCCGGCCGTGACCCCGCAGGGGCCGAAAGGGGGTGGCTATTGACAGGCTTGGACGACATGAGGCATATTGTACGG
>JANNKG010000061.1:0-2527 GCA_031396185.1 Burkholderiales bacterium
GACGCCTTCGCACTGGCTTTCCTGGGGGCAGACGCGCCCGCAGACGGACGGCAGGAGGTTGGTGTCGGTAATCACGTCGTAGGCGCCGTGGAAACTCTTCTCGACGATCTTCTGGATGAACCCGGGAATGTCGATGCCGACGGGGCAGCCGCGCACGCACGGCGCGTCGACGCACATCAGGCAGCGCTCGGCCTCGAGGAGGGCCTCCTCGCGCGAGTAGCCGAGCGTGACTTCCTCGAAGTTGCGCGCTCGCTCGAGCGGATCCTGCTCGCGCATCGGCGTGCGGATCTGCGGGATCGTGCGGATGGTTTTCTTCTTCGGGTTCGCCATGTCAGGATGCCCCGGTTCGGGAGGGCAGCCGGCAGCTGTCCTGCCAGCGCTCGAGGGCCTGCTTCTCGGTCGCTTTGAAGCGGCCGAGGCGCGCCATGAGGTCGTCGAAGTCCACCCGGTGCCCGTCGAAATCGGGACCGTCGACGCACGCGAACTTGATCTGGTCGCCGATCTTCACCCGGCATCCGCCGCACATCCCGGTGCCGTCGACCATCACGGGATTGAGGCTCACCATCGTGCGGATCCCGCGCGCCCTGGTCGCCTCGGCGCAGCCCTTCATCATCACGGGCGGGCCGATCGCGATCACCTCGTCGATGTCGACGTGCCTCGCGAGCGCCTGGGCGATGCCCGCGGTGACCAGCCCCTTGAGGCCGGCCGAGCCGTCGTCGGTGCATACGATCAGCTCGTCGCAGACGGCGCGGAACTTGTCCTCCCAGAACATGAGCGCACGGGTGCGGAAGCCGACCACGCCGATCACGTAGGCGCCCGACTGCTTGCAGGCGCGCGCCTGCGGGTAGATGGGCGCGACACCCAGTCCGCCGCCGACGCACACGACCTTCCTTGCAGAGCCGATCTTGCTGGGGATTCCCATGGGACCGACGACCGCGAAGAGCTTCGAGCCCACGCGGCCGTCGCGCTGCATCTCGCGCGTGGTCTTGCCCACGGCCTGGATCACGAAAGTGACCGTGCCCTTGCCGGGATCGAAATCCGCGAGCGTGAGGGGAATGCGCTCGCCGTGCTCGTGCGGCATGACGATGGCGAACTGGCCGGGCCGCGCGGCCCGCGCCATCAGCGGGTGGCGGATCTCGAGCAGGTAGGTCGCGTCGGAGAAATCCGTCCGGGTGACGATCTCGAAGCCCGAATCCCGCGTCGCGTCCGGAATTCTTTCCGCTGCCGATGTGCCGAGGATCCTCATTCGGCCCTTTGCGAAACGACTTTGCAGACGCGGGGCGGGCAGGGGAAGCGGTAATAAGTCATGTTGAGGTGGACGGCGACATCGTCGATTTCCTCGTCCTTCCACCGCAGCCCGAGAGACTCGTTCCAGCGGTTTACCCACTGGCGCACGCCCTCGAAGCCGGATGCGACGCGCTTGGCGCGCCCGTGGACGCTATCGCTGTGGCAACCGCCGCAGCGCAGCTCGTAGAGGGCGCGGCCGCGATCGACGTCTGCGCCCTCGGCGCTGCGCGTGGCGAACAGGCTGACGAGCGCCAACAGGACGGCTACGGCGATGAGGATCGAAAGGCGTTGCGCCATAACAACTCTCTGGAAGGGAACGGCCAGGTCCATTCTCGGACGCCCGCGGGCGCCGGAGGTGACATAGATCAAAAGCGTTGCACAGCCGCGAGCGTAGGTTCGTTTCAGGCCCCCACGGGAGACCGCCGAGAATGCCATTGCCGATCCACCACGACGCACGCGGCCTGCCCGAACCCCATGCCGCCCTGTATGCACAGGCCGCGGCCTTCATTCCCGCCCGGCGCCTCGTCATCGACCCCCTGCGGCTTCTCACCTGGGGGACGGACGCGAGCTTTTACCGCTTGGTTCCGAAGATCGCCGTGGTGGTCGAAAGCGAGCCGGAGGTCGTGCGGCTGCTGGAGCTCTGCGCGCAGCTCGGCACGCCTCTCACCTTTCGGGCGGCGGGCACGAGCCTCTCGGGCCAGGCGATCAGCGATTCGGTGCTGGTGCTGCTGGGAGACAACTGGCGGCGAAGCACCCCGTCCGCGGACGGCGCGACGATCGCGTTGCAGCCGGGGGTGATCGGCGCGGCGGCCAACCGCGCCCTGGCCCGCTTTGGCCGGAAGATCGGGCCCGATCCGGCGTCCATCGACGCGGCGATGATCGGCGGGATCGCCGCGAACAACGCCAGCGGCATGTGCTGCGGCACCGCGCAGAACAGCTACCGAACGCTCGCCGGCATCCGCATAGTGCTCGCCGACGGCACCGTGCTCGACACGCGCGAGGAGGCGAGCCGCGCCGCATTTCGCCAACGCAAGGCCGGGCTGCTGCGCGACCTGGAGGCGCTCGGCCAGTCGGCGCGCGGGAACGCGAACCTTGCCGCGCGCATTCGCCGCAAGTTCGCGATGAAGAACACCACCGGCTACAGCATCAACGCCCTGGTGGATTTCGCGGATCCGATCGACATCCTCGCGCACCTCATGATCGGCTCCGAGGGCACCCTCGGTTTCATCAGCGAGATCAC
>JANNKG010000164.1:0-2219 GCA_031396185.1 Burkholderiales bacterium
GAGCGCAGCGGGTAGCGGTTGGCCTTCCAATCGACCTCGCCCTTCGCGGCGATCTCCGCGTACGGCTGCGCCTTGTATTCCTGGACCTGCTCGATCATCACCGACGGCACGGCGTAGACCGTCGTGCCCGCGCGCAGCATCACCGCCTGCGTGACCGCCAGGGTAAGCGGCAGCGAGATGGTGAACGTGGTGCCGCGGCCCGCGCTGGAGGAGATCTCGACGCGCCCGCCGAGCGAGGTGATCTCGTTCTTGACCACGTCCATGCCGACACCGCGGCCGGACACCTCGCTCACCTCGGTAGCCGTGGAGAACCCGGACATGAAGATGAACTGGGCGAGCTGCGGCTCGGGCAGCTCCACGTCGGCGGCCAGCAGGCCGGTTTCGACGGCCTTCTGCCGGATGCGCGCGAAATTGAGGCCCGCGCCGTCGTCGGCGACCGTGAGCACCACTTCGTTGCCGCGTTGCACCGCCTCGATCGAGATCTCGCCAATCTCCGGCTTGCCGGCCCGGGCACGCTCCGCGGGCGTCTCCAGCCCGTGGGCGATGGCATTGCGCAGCAAATGCTCGAAGGGCGCAGTAATCTTCTCGAGCACCGAGCGGTCGAGCTCGGTGCGCGTGCCCTTCAGCTCCAGGTTCGCCTTCTTGTCGAGCTCCTTCGCGGTCTGGCGCACGATGCGGTAAAAGCGGTCGGCGAGGTTGCCCAGCGGCACGAGGCGCACGCTCATGAGGCCTTGCTGCAGGTCGCGATTCAGGCGCGCCTGGGCATGGATCGCGAGCTCGGTTTCGTCAATGTTCTTCTGCAATCCCTGGTGCAGGGTGATCACGTCGCCGAGGGACTCCGCCAGGAATCGCGTGAGTTCCTGCATGCGCGAGAAACGGTCCAACTCGAGGGGATCGAAGCTTTCGCCGAGCTCCTCCTTCAGCTTGAGCGAGCTCTGCATCTGCGATTCCGAGGCCATCTCGACCTCGCGCAGCTGCGCGCGCATGCGGGCGATGTTCGCGGTCAAGTCGACCATCGAGCGCTTGAACGCCGCCATCTCGCCCTCGATTCGCGAGCGTGCGATCGAAAGCTCGCCGGCCTCGTTCACAAACCGGTCGATCATTTCCGCGTTCACCCGCAGGAGCGCGGTGCGCGCCTCGCGCAGCTCGGGGGGGAGTGCCCCCCGCCCGGATCTCTCCTGTGCGGCGGCCACCATTACCGCCAACGCTGCCGGCTTGTCCTTCTGCTGCTCGAAGATGGCCGCCACTGGAATTTCAATTCGCTCGGCCTCGAGGATGTCCTCGCCGCGTGACAGGCGCTCGAGCGACAGCGAGAACCGGTCGACACGCTCCTCGAGCTCGTCGAACTGCGCCGCCTGTGGCACCGCGGCCGCGTCGAGCGCGTTGACACGCTCCTCGAGCACGTGGGAGAGCTCGCCCAGGCGCATGAGGCCGGTCATGCGCGCACTTCCCTTCAACGTATGCAGGTGGCGCTGCAGCTCGGCGGCGGGCGCGTGGTCGGCCGGCGCGAGCCTCCAGCGGCGCACCGCCTCGGCCACTGCCGGGATGATCTCGCGCGCCTCGTCGATGAAGATCGGCAGCAGGTCGCGATCGACGTCATCCTTGATCTTGCGCTGGTCCTTGCCCGCCTCGAATTGCGCTTCGGGCGGCGCATCGGCCGGCAGCGCCACGGGAAGCCTCGCGAGCGGCAGGTCCACGGGATGGATCGACGTGGTCGGCCGCGGCGCCGCCTCGAGCGCCCCGCGCACCATGCCGGGCATCTTGAGGTGCGTGCCCTCGCCGGTCAGCCGGGCCGCGCGCAATCCCTCGCGCAGCTGCGCGAGTTGTGCAACGACATCTTCGCGGGGATACGGCATCGCGCGCCCGCGGATCGACTGGACCATCGCGGTGAGCGCACCCACGGCGGCGCGCGTGGTCGCGAGGCGGTGCGCGTTGAATTCCGGCGGCAAGTCGATGGCGTCGGACAGCCACTTCTCAAGGGCGGACGCAACGTCGGCCAGCGCCTCGAATCCGGTAGTGCGCGAATTGGCCGCCAGCGTGTGGGCCGCGCGCATGAAATCGGCGTTCACCGCGATCATCGGGTCGGCTTCGATCCGTGCCATCTCCACGTCCATCGAGGCGACATGCTGCTCGGCCTCGGCTACGTAGATGGCGAACAGCGCGGGCCCGAGATTGACGTGGCCGATGACAACGTCGGGTTCCTGGGGGGGCTCGAACGC
>JANNKG010000204.1:0-2250 GCA_031396185.1 Burkholderiales bacterium
TTGGTCGAGGCTTCCGCCACGTGTTTCACCGGAGCGAAATCCGTCCCGGTGTAGTACTCGGTGATGAACACCATCAGCGCGGTAAGCACCAGGCCCACCACGCAGGTGCCCCCGAGCGTGAGCTCCGTCACTCCCGGCACCGGGTAGGCGGCGATCACGTCGCGCATCATCCAGTCGGTAACGAAGTAGAAGGCGATCAGCGACAGGACTCCGGCCACGGCGAGCCCGCGGTAGAGGGCATTCATGATCTTGCCGCCCTCGGCGGTCTTCACGAAGTAGCAGCCGATGATCGAGGCGATGATCGACACCGCCCCCAGCACCAGCGGATAGGTGACGGCGTTGCCGACGATCGTCGGGCTCGGGAGCAGCAGCGCGCCCAGCACCATGGTGGCGATGATGGTCACGGCGTAGGTCTCGAACAGGTCCGCGGCCATGCCGGCGCAGTCGCCGACGTTGTCGCCCACGTTGTCGGCGATCACCGCGGGGTTGCGCGGGTCGTCCTCCGGAATCCCCGCTTCGACTTTCCCGACTAGGTCCGCGCCCACGTCGGCGCCCTTGGTGAAGATGCCGCCGCCCAGGCGCGCGAAGATCGAGATCAGGGACGAGCCGAACGCCAGTCCGATCAGGGGTTTCACGACGTCGCTCATCTTGGCGTTGCCGCCGGTGCCCAACAGGTACCAGAAGAACCCGGCCACCGAAATGATGCCCAGGCCCACCACCAGCAGCCCGGTGATGGCGCCGCCCTTGAAGGCGATGTCGAGGGCGGGGCCGATGCCGCGGCGTGCGGCTTCGGCGGTACGTACGTTCGCGCGCACCGAGACGTTCATGCCGATGTAGCCTGCCGCGCCGGAAGCGATCGCCCCGATGGCAAAGCCACAGGCCGTGGTCCATCCGAGCACGAAACCGATGATCGCGAAGATCACCACGCCGACCACGCCGATGGTCGCGTACTGGCGGTTGAGGTACGCCTTGGCGCCGGTCTGGATCGCCGCGGCGATCTCACGCATGCGATCGTTGCCGTCGGGCTGGCGCAGGATCCACATCGCGGTAAAGCCGCCGTAGGCGAGGGCTATGACCCCGCACGCGAGCGCCAAGTAAATTGCCTGGTTCAACATGTTGCTTCTCCCATTTTTGTGAGTGCGGTGAGTCCGTAAACCTTGTTGCTAGAGCTTGAAATCGCTGCGGGTCTTCTTGCGCACGGCCGTATTCTTCAGCCGGACGTACCTGGGAAGCCCGTTTTCGAACGGCGGATAGGCCTCGCCCGCGATCAGCGGCGCGAGGTAGTTGCGGCACTTCGTGGTGATGTGGAAGCCGTCCGGCGTGATGAAGTCGCGCGGCATCTTCTTTTCCACGTTCGCCACGTCGGCGAGGTTCGCCACGCCGACCTTCCATCGGTAGGGCTTGCTCGAGGTGCGCACGATCGTCGGCATGACGCCATTCATCCCCTTCACCGCGTATTCGACCGCGGCCTTGCCCACGGCGTAGGACTGCTCGAGGTCCGTTTTCGAAGCGATATGGCGCGCGGCGCGCTGCAGGTAATCGGCGACCGCCCAGTGGTGCTTGAGGCCGAGCTTGCCGCGCACCAGCTCGGCGATGCGCGGGGCGACGCCGCCCAGCTGCGCATGGCCGAAGGCATCGGTGAGCCCCGACTCGGCGAGGAATTTGCCGTCCTTGCCGTGCAGCCCCTCGGAGACACCCACCGCGCAGTAGCCATGCTGCTCGACGTTGCGTTTCACGGCAGCGAGGAACACCTCCTCGTCAAAGGCGATTTCGGGAAACAGGAGCAAGTGCGGAGCGGTGCCCGCCTTGGTTTGCGCCAGCCCCATCGCCGCGGTGATCCACCCCGCATGGCGCCCCATCACTTCCATGATGAACACCTTGGTCGAGGTCTTCGCCATCGACTCCACGTCGAAGCCCGCCTCGAGCATGCTGGTGGCGACGTACTTGGCGACCGAGCCGAATCCCGGGCAGCAATCGGTGATCGGCAGGTCGTTGTCCACGGTTTTCGGGATGTGCACCGCGGTGAGCGGGTAGCCCATCTTCCCGGCCAACTGGGAGACCTTCAGGCAGGTGTCGGCCGAATCGTTGCCGCCGTTCAGGAAGAAGTAACCGATGTCGTGCGCCTTGAACACTTCCACCAGGCGCTCGTACTCGCGCAGGTTCTTCTCGATCGACTTCAGCTTGTAGCGCGCGGAGCCGAACGCGCCGCCCGGTGTGTGCTTGAGCGCTCGAATGGCCGCGGGCGCCTCC
>JANNKG010000239.1:0-14702 GCA_031396185.1 Burkholderiales bacterium
CGCCAAGTCCCCGCCCGACGGCTACACGCTGCAGCTTGCGCATATCAACTCCAATGCCATCGGGCCGCTGATGGTGGCCAAGGGCAAGTTCCATCCCACCGACGACTTCACGCCCATCGCTCTCTTCGGGATCACACCCCAGGTGCTCGCCCACCATCCGAAGCACAAGTTCGGAAACGTGCAGGGGCTGGTGGACTATGCGAAGAAGAACCCTGGCAAGCTTACTTTCGCCTCTTCCGGCGTGGGTAGTGCGCAGCACATCGCGGGCGAGGACTTCAAGATGCGCGCTGGCGTGGACATGCTGCACGTGCCTTTCAAGGGTACCGGCGAGGCGCTGGCCGCGCTGCTCTCGGGCGACGTGGACATGACGTTCAGCTCGACCGGCTCCGCGATGCCGCAGGTGAAGGGGGGCAAGCTGGTGCTGCTCGCCGTGGGAACCCCCAAGCGCATTCCCGACATGCCCAACGTCCCGGCCATCGCCGAGACCGTCAAGGGATTCGAGATGTCCACGTGGTACGGGCTTGCCGGGCCGAAGGGGATTCCGCAACCGATCGTGGACCGCCTCTACACCGAGGTACAAGCGATCCTCAAGCTGCCGGATGTCGTGAAGCGCTTCGACGAGCTCGACGCGATGGTGGCCACGATGAGCCCGAAGCAGTTCGGGGACTTCTGGCGCGCCGAAGTCGCGCGGTATACGAAGCTCATCGCCGACGCGAAGATCCAGGCGTAGCCGGCGCAAAAAAAAAGGGCGCCGCAAGGCGCCCTTTTCACTGCAGCGGAAATCGTCAGTCTTTGCTGCCGCCGAAGATGCCCAGCAACGCGAGCAGGTTGGCGAACACGTTGTAGACACTGAGGTAGATGGAGAGCGTCGCGGACACGTAGTTCGTCTCGCCGCCGGTCACCACGCGGTTGATGTCGTAGAGCATGTACGCCGAGAAAATGCCGATGGCGACCAGCGAGATCGCGATCATCAGCCCCGGGACCTGCAGGAAGATGTTCGCGAACGAGGCCACGAGCAGCATGATCACGCCGACAAACAGGAATTTGCCCATGGGGGCCAAGTCCCGCTTGATCGTCGTGGCGATTGTGGCCATGGTGGCGAATACCGCCGCCGTGCCGCCGAAGGCGAGGGCGATCAGGCTCACCCCGTTCGAAAGACCCAGCACCGCGCCCAGCAGGCGCGACAGCATCAGGCCCATGAAGAAGGTGAATCCGAGGAGCAGCGCCACGCCCCAGCCGCTGTTCTTGGTCTTTTCAATGCCGTAGAAGAAGCCGAACGCGATCGCCAGGAACGCAACGAAGCCCCATCCGGGATTGGCGGCCAGGAAGGTGAACTTCAGCTGCACCCCCAGCCAGGCACCAATGACCGTTGGCACCATCGAGAGCGCGAGCAGCAGGTAGGTGTTGCGCAAGACCCGGTTCTGGGCGAGTGCTGACGACGACGCCGTCCGGCCTTGCACCATCAGCGGGGATTCGGGTTGCATGTTTTCTCCTTTGGAGCAGTCGGGTCTGGATCGACCCACTAGTTAGAGTATGGGACCCGGGGCCGGGTTTCAAGCCCCCAGCATACGGTAGCCCCGGGGTAAATTGCTTGTGGAATCAAAGATCATCGACTTTCGGGCGGCTACCGGTCAGTATTGGTGCATCGAATGCGCGCTTACGGGGCTCTGCATGGGGGTGTTTTCGGGTCTTCGCAAGGCGATGTCCACGGAATCCGGAGCCGTCCGTGCCATGCTCACCGCGCTCCAGGACGCCATTACCCGCACGGCCGTCGGCGCCGCGCGCACCTCGATTCGCCTGGGTTCGATCACCGGGCAGACCCGGCACACCAACGACGCCCTCACCGAGATGCTGCGCACGGCCGGCGCGCTCAATGACGACATCCAGCGCGTCGCCGCCTCGTCGCAGCACACCCGCGAAGCCGCCCGCGAGATGCAGCAGGTGACCGCGAGCGGTCGCGAGCTGAGCATGGAGGGCGCCGGCTCCGCCCTCCAGTTGCAGTCGCAGATGGGTGCCACGGTCGAGCGCATCGACCGCTTGTTCGAAAGCGTCCAGGAAGTGCTTCAGGTGAGCAAGATCATCGATGACATCGCGCGCCAGACGCAACTCCTGTCGGTGAATGCGTCGATCGAGGCGGCGCGCGCCGGCGACCAAGGGCGCGGCTTCGCCGTGGTCGCGAAGGAGGTGGGCTCGCTTGCGGAGAACACCGCGAAGCGCACCCGCGAGATCAAGGCGCTGATGGAGAAGATCAATGACGACCTGGCTCCGGCGCGTGAGGCGGTGGGCAAAAGCCAGGGCCTGGTCGAGAACACCGCCAACCACGCACGCGCCGTGGGCGATGGCATGCAGCGGCTCACCACCCTTGCCGCGGACGTCGCGACCCACATGCAGTCGATCGCGGGCGCGGTCGAGACCCAGCGCGAGGGGATCGAGGAGCTGTTCGCGAAGCTGAAGGCGGCCACCAAGGCGGCGAGCGCCATCAGCGACGACGCGCAGGCGCTGACGGATTCCACCTTCGCGCTCTCCGAGCTCACCGAGGAAACCTTCCGCCATTTCGGTCAAGTGGATACCGGAACGGTGTTCCATCGCGTCCTCGAACTGGGCCGGCAGCTCGCGCGGCGCACCTCCGTGACCTTCGAGGCCGCCATCGACGGCGGGCGCTGCTCGATCGACGACGCGCTCGCCCTCGAGTATCACGAGATCAAGGGGGCCGAGATCCGTAGCCTTGCGCACCTCTTCGACGTGAGCCGCGTGCCTTCCGAGGGCTTCCAGCCGCCCAAGTACCACACCCGCTACGACGCGATCGTCGACGTCGACCTCCAGCGGGTCATGGACGAGATCAAGGCCCGCGAGCAGGCGTTGATATTCGCGCTGGTGATCGACCTGAACTCCTACGGGCCGATCCACAACCGCGAGTACTGCAAGGACTGGACCGGCGTCGCCTCACAGGACCTGGTGGGTAACCGGATCAAGCGCTTCTTCACCGACCAGCGCGTGCTGGTGCGCGGGGCGCGCGTGGGACTGGCACAGGCCGCGAGCTTGCCAAATCTCGCGACCCGCGACGAATTCTCGCGCGCCGGCTGCGACCTTGGCCAAACGGCCGAGGCGGCGGAGCAATTCCTGGTGCAGACCTACGCGCGCGACACCGGAGCCATCGTGACGGTGCTTACGGCACCGGTGTTCGTGAAGGGGCGCCGCTGGGGAGCGGTGCTCATGGGATGGAATGCCGACGGCAGCCGTTGATGCCCTAGAATCGCGTTTAGCGGGGAGGTCACGCAGCCAGGGAAGGTTGGCCGAGCGGTTTAAGGCACCGGTCTTGAAAACCGGCAACGGGGAAACCCGTTCGTGAGTTCGAATCTCACACCTTCCGCCAAATTCCCACTCAATGGACGGGACGCAGGATCCAGTTGTTGCTGGCGCAGATGTAGTCACCGAGACCGTCCAACTCGATCGACGGGGAGGGTTCGAACTCCGGCCGATCATCGATCCCTCTTTCGTGAGTCAACTCGCCCTGATCGTTCACCGCGTAGGTGAGCAGCTTCGACAGCGGCGTGCGCTTCAGGGACGAATGCGTCGGCGAATACTCGTCCAGGATCCAGCCGTGCTGATCGCGGACGGCCTGTACGGTCTCCGGCGAAATCGTGAGAAAGCTCGCACGCGGATACGCGCAAAACAGAGTCAGCTCCCGCTCTTCGCAAACGTCATTCCAAAGGCGTTCCAGGCAAAGCGTCGCTTCTTCCTGCCCGTTCGCCATCAACGCGGCGACCATCTCCGCAAACGCCCGCACCCGGCGCCCGCCGGCTTGCGCGCGATCGAGAATCGGGCCGATGACCCCCGCGAAAAGCAACGGATCGGGCCGGCCATCGACCATGAAGCTCGCCAGCACCTCGCTTGCCAGGAGCGGGATATAGCGATCCTGCCAACGGGCACGGTCGATCTGCACGCGGGAGGCTTGCAGGCGGATCTCCAGTTCCTGCAGGTGCCGGGCGGTGGCGATTACGACGACCCCTTCACCGGCGCGCAGCCCGCAGGCTGCAAAGCACTCGAGGGCCTCGAGGAGCGCGTGCTCGCTGCCGTAAATCTGGATCACATGGTCGGCCGCGCACAGGCGGCCATGAGGATTCGGCACCTCTGCAACCACGGCGCCATTGTTGGAGTGGGTGTCTTGCATGCCCGAGTATGTGCGCTCCGGCTGACAGGCGATGTAGTCATTCGACTACACCAGGATCCTGGCGAAGCGGGTGGAATAGATCGCCGCTACGGGCAATGTAAGCTTCCCAGGTGAATGTCGACCGCGAGATCAGGAAACAGCTGGACGCCCTCGTCGGCGAGCGTTTCGAACCGCCACGGCCGATGCGCGCGACGCTCCTCAAGTGGATTGCGGGAGCGATCCTGGGCGTGGGCGCGGCGGCCGTCGTGATGGCGATCCTCCACACCCACCTGACTCAGGCGCAGACTGCGCCCGCGCCGAAGAAACCCGTCCCCGTCCGGATCGTGCCGGTGCAGTGAGTGATCAGTTGCCGCGCCGCACCCCGCCCATTCGTCCCTCCGCGGTGCAGGCCCCGCTGAACACCACCCGGTAGCGCATCGACAATCCCTGGATGCCGCCCTGGACCTCACTGGCAGTGAACGACTGGGCCGCCCCGTCGGTGCAAGTGCCCGAGCCGGCGATCGACCCCATCCGCCCGTTCTGCACGTAGTTGCCGGAGTAGTTGCAGGTGTATCCGTTGCCTTCCTCCCGGACGGTGATCGCCGAGGCCCCGTCGTGGGACACGGTGATGAAAGCCGACGATTCGAAGTAGCCGTCGCGCCCGCCGCAGCCGACGAAGCTGCCCAGCGATGCGCCCACGTACACGCCGGTGACGTTTTCGTTGCGCCACGTCTGCCGCTGGATGTTCTTGGTGACCGTAAGGTTCCCCACGGTGTAGGTCAGCACGCCGGTGCTGACTTGGCCGGCGGTGAAGGTCACCTGGCCCACCTGAGTGGCGGCGACCTGGTTCTCGTCGAAGGTCGGCGCGCCGTAGAAGGGACCGGTCGCCGAGTAGAGCGGGCCGCTGAAGGACACCGCGCCCGAGGAACTCGCGCCGAGGTACGCGGTGGCGGGACCCACCAGCCACCGCGGCTCGCCATTGGCCACGTAGATGAACAGGGTGATGAAGAGGATCTGGTTCTGCTGGGTGATCGTCACCCCCCAGCCTTCCTCGTTGGGATTGAACCAGAGGTCGGAGAAATCGGTGGTCGGCGTGGTTGCGTGGGCGGAAAAAGCAAGGCAGGTGAGTAGTGCTGCAACGAATCTCATGAGTGGTTCGCGGTTGTGACGTAGGCGGTAATGGTAACTTAGCGTCGGTTTCCCCCCGGGAGATGTCCCATGAAACACGCTTTTGCACTGATTTGCGCCGCGGTGGCGATGCCCGCGGTCGCGCAGGACGCGAAGACCTGGCTCGAGTCCCAGGGGCTCGCGGCCGGTGAAGTAAAGTCGTACCAGGAATTCGAGGCGGTGGTTGCGCGCGTCAAGGGCGCCACCGATCCCAAGGCCGCCGAAGAGCGCGTGGTGGTCCTCAAGCAGGGCAAGCCCCTCTGGCAGTCCAACCCGAAGGAGACCGACCCGGGCTCGAAGTGGACCATCCACTCGATCGGCCGTGACCTCGACGGCGACGGGCAACCCGACATGCATTTTTCCAGCCACAGCGGGGGCGCGCAGTGCTGCACCACCCACCATGTGCTGCGCCTGAAGCCGCAGGTCAAACGCCTTGCCGCGTACTCCGCCGGGAGCGTGGGCGGCGGAGATTTCCTTGAAATCGCGGCGCGCAAGGCGCCGGTGATGATCTCGGCGGACGATTCCTCCGCAAACGCATTCGCGCCCTACGCCAACTCATACTTCCCGGTGATGATCCTCGAGGTCGGACCGAAGGGCAGGCTGCAGTTCGCGCGCGAGCTGATGCAGTCGCGGCTGCCGGGGATGCCGCCGCCGGTGTGCGCCACGACGACAGCGGCCGCGAACCCGTGGCTGAAGGAGCGCTGCGGCGAGTACACCTCGCCGCGCAGGAACGAGCGATCCAAGCAGATCCAATCGCGCCTCGCGGCAATCAAGTCGGGCCGTTCGGCGGACAAGCTCAAGTGGGAGGACTACTTCGAGAACGGCGTACTGGCGGCGGTTTCCGCGGAGATCAATCGCTACACGTACACCGGCCACGGCAATGCCGGCATGCTCTGGCTCGAGCAGGTCTGGCCGGGCAACGACTCGGTGAAGGTCAAGTTCGTGAACACGCTCCGCCAGACCCAGTCGAAGAGCGTCTTCGCCGAGGACCTGAAGAGCCTGGCCTCAGACTACCGCTAAGCGGGTGCGCAGCAGCTTTGAGACCGCGGTCGAGGTCATCGGCCGCGCCAGCAGGTAGCCCTGTGCGCGGTAGCACCCGAGGCGTTGCAGGGCGGCAAGCTGCTCCTCGGTCTCCACCCCCTCGGCGATCACCTCCACGCCAAGGCTTCCCGCCATCGCGACGATGGCAGTCACGATCGCCGCGTCGTCCGGATCGACGGTGAGGTCGCGCACGAACGACTGGTCGATCTTCACCGTGTCGATCGGCAGTCGCTTCAGGTATGCGAGCCCCGAGTAGCCGGTGCCGAAATCATCGATGGCGATGCCCACGCCGAGCGCCGCGATCTGGTCGATCGCCTTGCGCGCATCGCCCGCGCCTTCGATGATCACGCCCTCGGTCACCTCGAGCTCGACCAGCTTCGGATCGATGCCGGTTTCCTGCAACGCGCGGCGCAGGCGATCGACGAAGTTCGAGCGTGCCAGCTGGTTGGCGGACACGTTGACCGAGATGCCGAATCGCTGTCCCGGGGACTGCCAGGTCTTCGCCTGGCGCAGCGCCTCGCGCAGCACGAACTCGCCGATCGGCACGATCAGGCCGGACTCCTCGGCCGCGGCGACGAACTCCGACGGCATTACCACTGCCCCGCCGGGCGGAGCCCAGCGCACCAGCGCCTCGAAGCCGGTGATGGAGCGGTCGCGCAGGTCGAATAGCGGCTGGTAGTGCACCTCGAACTCGCGGTTCTCGAGGCCGCGGCGCAGCGCATTCTCCAGCGACAGGCGGCGCTGGGCGGCAACGTTCATGTGCTGGGTGAAGAACTGGAAATTGGCGCGCCCCGAATCCTTGGCGTGGTACATGGCGGTATCCGCGTTGCGCATCAGCGTTTCGGTGTCGGCGCCGTCGGCGGGATACAGGCTGATGCCGATCGAGGCGGCGACGTGCAGGTCGTTGCCATGCAAGTGGAAGGACGCCGCGAGCACTTCCAGGATCTTGGCGGCCACGACCGAAGCGTCGGCGGAAGATTCGAGCTCGGGGATCACGATCACGAACTCGTCGCCGCCCACGCGCGAGACGGTGTCGCCTTCGCGCACGCATACCAGGATCCGGCTCGCGACCGACTGCAGCAGCCGGTCGCCCAGCTGGTGGCCGAGCGAGTCGTTGATGGTCTTGAAGCGGTCGAGGTCGATGAACAGCACCGCGAGCTGCGAGCCGTTGCGATGCGCCTGGGCGATGGCCTGCTGGATGCGGTCGCGAAGCAGCGCCCGGTTGGGCAGGCCGGTGAGCGCGTCGTGGTGCGCCATGTGCGCGACGCGCTGCTCGGCAACCTTGCGGTCGCTGATGTCCATGGCTACCCCGACCATGCGGATGGCGCGGCCGTCGGCGCCGCGGTGAACCTGCGCGCGGTTGGCTACCCAGTGCACCGTCGCGTCGGGCCAGACGACGCGGTAGTCCATCTGCAGGTCTGCACCCTGCTTGACCGCGTGCCGGACGGTGGCATCGAAGAGCTCGCGATCCTCGTGGTGCAGGCGCTGCTTGAGTTCGGGGTAATGCACCAGCGGCGCGTCGGGGGCGAGCCCGAACAGCGCCGCCAGGCCCTCGGAGTAATGGAAGCGGTCGGTGTCGCATTCCCAGTACCACATCCCCATCTGGGCCGCTTCCATCGCCAGGCGCAATTGCGCCTCGCTCTCGCGCAACGCCTGCTCGGCCTGCTTGCGGCGCGAGACATCGACGATGGTGACCATCGTGCCGCCCACTTTCCCGTCGGCGTCGTAGATCGGGGCGATGGAGACGGAAGCGTCGAACAGGTGCCCGTCGCGGTGCATGCGTTGGGTATCCTCGATGAAGACGGTCTCGCCCGCCTCGGCGCGCCCGCGGAGCAGCGCGTTGGCTTCCCGGAGGCTCGGCGGAACGATGCTGGTCTCCGTATTGAGGACTTCCTCCTCGCTCCAGCCGAACATTCTCTCGGCGGCGGGATTCCACATGCGGATCACCCGGTCCACGTCGCGCGCGATGATGGCCATCGGCGCGGCACGGATCACCGCTCGCAGGCGCTCGTTGCTTTCGCGGGTGTCGGCCTCGAGCTTTTTGCGGCTCGTGATGTCGACGATGACGCCCACCAGTCCCGCGACCGCGCCCGAATGGTCGAAGAACGTCGCCTTGTTGAACAGCACCTCGCGGCGCGTGCCGTCGCGCGCATCGGCGATGCTGGCCTCGTAGACCTGCGTGCCGGGCTGCTCCAGCAGCTGGTTGTCGGAAACCTGCGAGCGCTCGGCGATGTCGCTCGGGGCGAGGTCGCGCACCGTCTTGCCGATCAAGTCGTCGCGCTGCACGCCGATGTAGCTTTCGAAGGCGCGGTTGCAGCCGAGGTAGCGCCCGTTCGCATCCTTGAAGAAGACCGGGTTGGGAATCGCCTCGATCAGTTGCTGGGTGAACGACAGCTGCGTGCGCAGCTCCCGCGTGGCCCTCTGGGCCAGCGCCAATGCTTCGGTGCGGGTGCGCGCGATCGCCCTGAGGATGCCGTAGAGCAGCAGGGAGACCATGAGGCCGGCGACGAGCGCAAGCAGGGGCAGGCGGCGCAGCCATGGGCTCACCACCGGATTGCCCTCGAACTCGAGCTGCCACTTGCGCCCGGCGAGCGGCAGGTCCAGCACGTGCCGGGGACGCCATTCGAGGGCTGACAGCTGGTCGTCGGGAACCGTGGCACCCGGCGTCCGGTAGAAGAGCGTGTGGTCGGAGGCCGGGTGCGCGGGGGCGCCAGCCTCACCGATGTCGTGGATCCGCAGCCGCATGCCCGCCACCACCGGGTCCGCCAGCATGCCGGCGAGCATGTCATCGACGCGCAGGACCACGTTCATGAACCCGGTGAGCAGAAAGCGTCGCTCCTCGACGGTGCGCGGGCGCTGTGCGCCGTACACCGGAAGGTAGAGCACCAGTCCATAGCTGGAGCCGGTCTCCTGTGCGAGGCGGTAGCGGCCGGTCATGGTCGGCTCGCCGGTATCGCGCGAGCGTTGTGCCGCGGCCACCGCCGCGCGGGTGCGAATGTCCAGCCCGAAGGCGGTCTCGTTGCCCGCCATCGGCTCGACATAATCGATGACCCAGTACTCGGAGCGCGGGTCGGGGGGCTTCACGTCGAAGTTGGGGTAGCCGTTGGGTGCCAAGGTCCGGTCGGTGCGCACTTTCGCCACGAAGGCTCCGCGGTCTTCGTCCCAAACCCTGCGGATGAATTCCACCGCCTGCACGCCCGGCAGCCGCTGCCCGAGGTTCAGGGCGCTCACGTACTGGTGGAACTCGAGGCGGGACAGGTAGGCCTCGTGGTTGGCGAGTGCATCCAGGCCGTAGAGCAGGTCGATGTAGCGCTGGATGCGGCGCTCGACGACATTGCTCGCGAGCTGCGCCTGGTTGGCGAATTCCATCCGGCTCTCGAGCTCCACCTGGCGGCCGACGAAAAACCAGCCCAGCACGGTGGCGGCGACGCCGCAGGCAAGCGTAATCAGGGCGACGCGCTGGGGCCGGAGGGGGTTCTTCATGCCGGAAGGTGAAGGCGTCAAGATAGAATAGCCGCTTTGCCCGTAAGCCGACTCGTGTCCCTGATCGTACAGAAGTATGGCGGCACCTCCATGGGGAGCCCCGAGCGCATCCGCGAGGTTGCGCGGCGCGTGGCGCGCTTCGCCGCCGAGGGCCACCAGCTGGTGGTCGTGCCTTCGGCGATGTCGGGAGAGACCAACCGACTCATCGCGCTGGCGCGCAGCGTCAATCCCGATCCCAGCCCGCGCGAGCTCGACGTGATCGCCTCCACAGGCGAGCAGGTGTCCATCGGGCTGCTCGCCCTGGCGCTCCAGAGCCTGGGACTCAAAGCGAAGAGCTTCACCGGCTGGCAGGTGCCGATCGTCACCGACGCCGCGTACGGCAAGGCGCGCATCCTCGCGATCGAGGAGGCCAACATCCGAGCCGACCTGATGGACGGCATGGTTGTGATCGTTGCGGGTTTCCAGGGCATGGACGACGACAACAACATCACCACGCTCGGCCGCGGCGGCTCGGACACCACCGGGGTTGCGCTCGCCGCGGCGCTCAAGGCCGACGAGTGCCAGATCTATACGGATGTGGACGGGGTCTACACCACCGACCCGAGGATCGTGCCTGAGGCGCGGCGCCTGGACACGGTCACCTTCGAGGAGATGCTCGAGCTCGCATCGCTCGGCTCGAAGGTGCTGCAGATCCGCTCGGTGGAGTTCGCGGGCAAGTACAAGGTGAAGCTCCGGGTGCTGTCGTCGTTCACCGACGTGAACTCCACCGACATGGGCACACTCATCACGTTCGAGGAAGACGAGAACATGGAACAGGCCATCATTTCCGGAATCGCATTCAACCGCGATGAAGCCAAGATCACCGTGCTGGGCGTGCCCGACCGCCCCGGCATCGCTTTCGGCATCCTCGGCCCGATCGCCGACGCCAACATCGACGTGGACATCATCCTGCAGAACGCCTCCTCGGAGGGGCTGACCGACTTCTCCTTCACGGTGCATCGCAACGAGTACCAGCGCGCGATGCAGATCCTGCAGTCGAAGGTGAAGTCCGCGATCGGCGCGAAGGGCATCGTCGGCGACGACCGGATCGCCAAGGTGTCGCTGGTGGGCATCGGCATGCGCACCCACGCGGGGATCGCCGCCAAGATGTTCGGGGCCCTCGCCGCCGAAGGCATCAACATCCAGATGATCTCGACCTCCGAGATCAAGACCTCGGTGGTGGTCGACGAGAAGTACATGGAGCTCGCAGTGCGCGTCCTGCACAAGGCTTTCGAGCTCGACAAGGCGCCCGCGGAAGAGAAGATGAAGCCGTAGGGGGCTGCAGCGCCCGCCGGCCCCGGCGACCGACCCCGTGGAATCCGCAGATCCGTTCTTCAATTTTCCGAATGCGCTCGACGGGGAGTGTGTCGAGGCCTGGCGGCAGTTCGTCGCCAATCCGGAGCGCTCGCGTGAGCTCGCATCACGCGCATCCACCACGGCCGCCCAGCCCCTGTCCGCCGGCTGGGCCGGGCTGTGCCTCGCGTATCACCTGACGCGCGGCGCGCAGATCGCCCCCGCCGCGCAGGCGCTCGAGCGCTCGAGCCGGCTATTCGAGGAGTTGCGCGACACGCGCGGCGGCACCCTTGCGAGCGTATCGGCCGCGTACCTGGACATCATGCGCGGGCAGGCGGACCAGGCGATCGAGCGCCTCGAGCGGATCACCGAAACTTACGCGCGCTCGGGCAGCGTCGCCCCCATCGATCACTTCCTTGCATACCATGCGCTGGCGCTCGCCTACGCCCGCAAGGGCCAGGTAGACCGCGTCCTGCACCACCACTACGCCAACCTCCTGCTGCTCGAGCAGAGCGGCTCTCCCCCGCCGATCGCAGTGGTGCTGCTGAACCTTTCGAGCACGCTCGCGGCCATCGACGATTGGGAGGAGTCGCTGCAGCTCGCATTGCGGGCGGTGAGTTGCTGCCGTGGATTCGACAACGCCGCGCTGCAACGCCGCGCCGAGATCAACGTGGCCCTTGCTCTGCGGTTCCTCGGCAGGATTCCGGAAGCCCTGGAACTCCTGGCCCATCTCCGGACCGAGCCGTTTCGCGATCCCGGCAGTGAATTCGCCCTTTACATCAACTCGGCCGAGGCGTCGGCCCACCACGGCGATCTTGGCGACGCACGGCAGTGGCTTGCTCTTGCCCGGCAACACGCGGCGCCCCGGGGCGACCTTCACGAGGCCGCGAACGGCAAATGGGTCACCGGGCTGATCGCGGCGAAGGCGGGCGAGCTCCCCGCCGCGATCGCATTGCTCGAGGATGCCAAGCGTGACGTGATCGAACTGAAGAAGATGCACGTTCCGCTGCTGCCGCGGATCGTCGAGGTCCTGGCCGCATGTTATGCGCGTAGCGGCGAGCCGGCACGCGCCTTCGAGACCTACCAGCGCTTCCACGAGAGCTACGAGGCGCGGCTGGGCTACACCACTCGTGCTCGCTATACGGGGGACAAGTCGCGCCACGGCGTTGCCGCGATCCGCGCCGCGGTGTGGCACGGCCCGGAAAGGACGGACGACGAGACCAGCAAGCCCGCGGAGCATGCGCGGATGAACGAGGCCCTGCGCCGCACCCTCGCTTCGGGCGGCGATGACGAGCGGGGCGCCCTGGCGGGCTGGGGCCCGGCTTCGATCGCGCGGTTGAGCGCCGCGGCGACCGAGATGGGAGTCGACGCGCGTTTCGTCGGAGGCATCGTCGACAGCCTGCATCGCTCGCCCAATCCGGTGAGCGCCGATGTCCCGGCCGAGGCCGCGCGCGTCTGGGTGCTCGGGCGGTTCGAGATTCGCGTCGGCACGCGCCCGCTCGCCTTCGGGCGCAAGAGCCCGGCGCGCCCGCTGATGCTGCTGAAGTATCTCGTCGCCCACGGCACGCGCGAGATCGCCGACGCCCAGGTGGCCGACGCCCTCTGGCCCGACCTGGAGGGTGATGCCGCCCTTCGTGCGTTGGCGGTGAACCTGCACCGCCTGCGCCGCCTGCTCGGCGGCGCCGACACGGTAGTGCATCGCGCCCATCGGATCGCCATCGACGCGCGTCGCGTGTGGTGCGACGCCATCGCCTTCGAGCGTTTGCTCGACGAGGGCGCGGCCGCAGACGACCGCGAGACGCGCCACCGGATCCTGGAGCGCGCGGCGGCGCTCTACGCGGGCGACCTCGCGATCGACGAGGATCGCGAGGTCTGGGCACTGGCGGCGCGCGCACGCCTGCGCGGGCGCTTCGTCGGCGCGGCGGCCGCCGATGGTGCGTGGCTCGCTGCGAGGGCGCGCTGGGACGAGGCGTTCGCGTGTTACTCGCGCGGCCTGGAAGTGGACGAGCGCGCCGAGGAGTTGTGCCTCGGGCTGTTGCACTGCTGCGTCGCGCTAGGTCGGCCGGTCGAGGGCATCGCCGCCTTTCGGCGGCTCGAGGGCGCGCTTTTGCGGCATTCGGGCGCCCGCCCCGCGGCCGCGATCCTGGCCCTGTATCGGGAGCTGGCCGCCCTCGCTCCCTGAAAGGCCGTTCGGCCGATCTGTACCTTATCTGTAAGCGCCGGGCTTCCAGACTGCCTCGGCCATGACGCGGGAGCAGACAGTGAAGGTGACCACGCTGGGCCGATTTTCCGTGCGCGTGCGCGGGAAGGCCCTGGCGTTCGGCCGCAAGACGCCGTTGCGGCCGCTGGCGCTGCTCAAGTATCTCGCCGCCCACCGGGGCGGCGAAATTTCGGTCGTCCAGGTCGCCGAGGCGCTCTGGCCCGACAAAGGCGCGTCGGCCCTGCGCGCCCTGGCCATCAATCTGCATCGGCTTCGCCGCCTGGTGGGCTCGACCGAGATCGTCATCCATCGCGAGCGACATATCGCCATCGACCTGCGCCACGTCTGGTGCGACGCCGAGGTGTTCGAGCGGATGCTCGACCAGGCCACGCAGGCCGGCGACGACGAGGAGCGCATGCGGCTCATCGCCGGGGCCCTCGCGCTTTATCGCGGCGACTTTCTCAGCGGTGAGCCCAGCGAGGGCTGGATCGTCGCCGCCCGCGAGCGCCTGCGGGCGCGCTACGCGCTCGCCTGCGCGGCGCAGGCGCGGCAATTTGCCGCGGTCGAACGCCGGCAGGGGACCCGGGCAGGGCGCGAATCTGTATCCGATCTGTAATCACCCCGGCCCTAACCTGCCCCCGAGTTCATTCAGGGAGAAACGGATGAAATGCCTTTCGCGCGCGCTCCTCGCATTCGGGCTATCGCTTTGCCTCGCGCCTGATGCGGCCGAGCCCCCGCTCATCCTGGCCCAGGGCCTGCCCGGCCGGCTTCCCGGCACGCTTCCCGGTCGAGAGGCGCCGGCGGCACCCCAGCCCGCGGCGCCTGCTCCTGTCGCCGCGGCTGGCATGCCGGCTGCGTGCTGCGATATCACCGCGATCGACAAGGCGAAAAGCTTGGTAAGTGCGCGAGAGCGTGCCAGCGGGCGCATCGTCGAGTTCAAGGTAGGAAATTCGGCCGTGCTGCAAAAGCTGCAAGTGGGCCAGGCGGTGCACGCGAACTTCGATGCCAAGCAGGTCTCGGTGGACGGCAAGACGATGTGCTGCGCCATCACCAGCGTCGCGGCCGCTCCGGCGATGGCGTCGAAAGCGCCCCCCCCATCCCTCGCCGGCCAGAAGCCGATGCAACCTCCCCAAGCGCAGCCGCCCGCCAAGACGGCCGCAGCGGAGCCGGCCAAGCCGATGGGCGCCCCGCAAGGGTTGCCCGGACAGAAGACTCCCGGCCAGCCCTCGGCTGCAGGGCCGCTCGCCCAAGGTCCCATGGGACGACAGGCTCCCGACAAGACGCCGGGCAGCACGCCATCGCAGCCGATGGGGATGGGCCCGGGCAGGA